>DAIDAD010000021.1 GCA_027310795.1 Candidatus Micrarchaeaceae archaeon
AAGCAAATGTCTTATTTTATAGAAATGTGCCGCTTTCTTTAATTTGCATATTATCCTTTCAAAGATGGGCATTTTGCAGCCGCAGCAGGCTGTTTCCATGAAACATTATTAAAAAAGGCTTTCCTTTGAAGGCAGAAAGCTATTTAAATGTGGACGATGACATTGTTTCATAGTGGTTTGATGAATTGGACTACGATTAAGTCAAAGTTGGCAGGCTCCGGTGTAGTGAACAGGATGATGCTTTTTGCCGTGTTGTTCGCTGGATCTGCAATGCTGTTCGCCCAGACTGGAACTGGAAGCGGTTCCATATCGGCCGCTCTGTGTAGCGTCGTTTCAACAGTGCAGTTCGTCATAGGAATTGTTGCGATTCTACTCTTCGTGCTTGGCGGCGTGATATACGCCATAGCGCACATGATGCCGAGCGCAGGGCAGTTCAGAGGAAGCCTGCAGGGCTGGTCTATGGGAATGATAGTCGGAGGCATAGTAGGGCTCATATTGGTGATCCTGGCCCCTGGACTTATCAGCTTCATAATAACAGTTAGCGGTGCAGGAGGCTCTGTAAATCTATTCGCATGCGGCGGCTGATGCGGCAGAGGTTTCTCCCTGTAAACGCATTAATAAGGGCTGGGCTTCTGCCCAGCCTTCTTTTTTATTCTTATTGTTTTTAGAGCGAGGCTTTTGTAGTGCAGGGCGCAAGCATATGCTTTAAATAGGTTTTTTGCCACATCTATTTGCGGTGTTTGTCTGGGTAGCGTGTTGTCAGATTCATTTGAGACCTATAAATCTAACATAAGGCTCGTCGTCCTTTTTTCAATCCCTTTCATAATCGCATTCCTGATTCCACTGCTTGCGCCGCTTCCGACTTATGTCAGTGCAGGCGGAATATTCTTGAGAAGCGCAAGCCTGTTTGCAAACGCTACGCCAATAGGGTTCAGCCTCATGGCGATTGCCGTATTCTTCTCTTTGTTATTCCTCAGCCTTGCATTTGTGTTGATAAGCCTCATAGTCAAGTCAAGGAGGACCCATGTGCGGATAGGGAAGATGGTGTTCAAGGAGATAGAGAAATACATAAGCAGGGTCTTCATCGTTCTTTTGATCTATACTTTTGTACTGATAATAGCGAACGTTCTCGGATATTATTCAGGATACGAAGCGCTTGCCACAAGTGTTGTCGGGTTCTTCGGCTTCATAGCCATATTCTATGCGCCCAGCGCGATAGTAGTTGATGGAAAGGGAATTGCACGCGCTGTGAAGGAAAGCGTACAGCTTGTATTCAGGGAGCCGCAGTACTTCATAATATGGCTTGTGGGCGCAATAATAGCAATATCAGCGGTTGATTTTGTCATAATAACATTGACAGGGTCTTTCATATCAAGTTACATCGTCCTTGTGGTAAATTCATTGTTCATCCTCCCTTATTTCATAATCTTCCAGGCAGAGGCATACATGAAGAAGTTCAAGCTGCTGAAGCACTGATTCTGACTACTGGATTAGCAGCTGCAATTCTGCCACACTCATATTCTTTATAAATTATACCTGAACAACTATATCATGCGACTGCAAGCCATGGTTCTGCTCTCTGCATCCATATTGGTTATTGGCCTTGCACACGCTTCGCTTTTCATAACGCCCCCGGGCTACTCGACTATAGTAACTAATCTCCCGTATCCCTGCTCCCCCGTGATAACTACCGGCGGTTCCATACCTTCTTCAGAATCAGGCGGCGCGCTGCTGACCTCGCTGCCTGCAAACGGCTATGCGATAGCCATAGCCGGGATTGCACTCGTGATATCGATAATGCTGGTGGCCATAATTTATATGATAAGCAAGCTCTTTCCGCATTTAGGGATACAGGGATGGATAAGCAATGAATACTGGGAAATCGCAAAGTCCGTGCTTCTTATCGTGATAGTATACGCGCTTCTGCTTTTCTTAAGCAATGTTGCGGTGAATGTTACGAACACTCCTGCATATGCATATTCAAGCAATACATACCTGAACAACATAAACGGATTGCTCTATTCATCGGAAACCTATCTGCTTACTGTAGATTCCTACGTAGCTGCGGGCTGGTGCACCATCGGCAATGTGGAATTCGGCACAGGATTGCTTTACAATTTTAATGTCAAGTACTACGTGCCCATACCTATTCCCATAATACTTGCAGGGCTGAAGTTCGGGGTTTCTTTCAATCCCCTGTCCCCGCCTTTGCTGATTGCAGGCAATGATGAGACAACCGGCCAGTTCTCATCTCTGATAATAGATATTGTACTCCTGCTGTATTACCCGCTCTCGATGGTTGTGCTCATCCTTATAGAGATTCTTCCCCTTCTCGTATGGGTGGGCCTTGGGTTCTTCATTCCTTTCGGCATCATATTCAGGGCGCTGCCGTTTCTAAGGGGCTTGGGAGGCACGTTCTTTGCGATAGGGATAGGGCTTGCCGTGATGCTTCCTGCGCTTCTGGTGGTCTTCAATTACCCAGTGACGCAGGTCATGCAAGGAATAGTGCCGATAGCGGCTGCCGCCCCGAGCAACACCTGCTCTTTCGGTGGCGCCCTGTTAAAATTTGCCTGCAATGCCTTTATGTCAATCATAGGAAACGTTGTAAGGATCCGCACGTCCTTAGGATACGGCTTCTCCGAATTCAATGGCATTTACACTGTTTTAAATGCGCTTACCCCGTATATGGTATTCATGATTGCGCAGGAGATATTGTTCGTTCTTGACATGATAATAATATACGCGCTTCTTGACACTGTCGCCACGACTCTCGGAGGCAGCCTCAGCCCGTTGAAATCAGGGCTTGGGGGCAAGTTCAAGCTTATATAGTGGTGCTTATGTTCTTCCTTCTCTCTGCACCTGGAACCGTATACCAGGCATGCGGCTTCGGCGGCGTTGATGCAAACAACTGGGTGCAGATAAATGCGATTGTGCTGCTGATAGCGCTCTCCCTGGGAGGCGTGTTCTGGGCTTTAAGCAATATCATGTCGCCCAGGCAGGGGGAGAAGATGAAAGGATTGGTCAAGGCAGAGGTCTTCCAAGGAGTCATAGGGATAATGATAGTCGGGATACTGTTGTCCGTAGCCGTAGCCTGGTGCAACATAGGCGCGTCGCTTACAAGCTCTGCGCTTTCCGGCATCGGCATTACAAATGTGCAGAACCCCATGCAGTTCTCAGAGACATACCTCCAGAACCTTGCTTTTGTAAAAGGGCTGTCGCTATTCGACACAGTATATTCAGAAACAGCGCTGCTGATGATCAACGGCATTGTCCTGCAGCATGTTGCAGCGCTGCTTGAAAAAATTCAAGAAGGATTTCTTCCCATACAGATAAGCTTTTCCAGCAGCGTCGCAAACCTCAGTGCGCTTTACGGCGGCGCTTTCTCGATTACAAGTTTTGTTGTTTTCGGCATAGTGTTCGGCATAATATTTATAATCTATCTGCTGCTGCCCCTGGTGTCTGCGACTGCCCTTACCGTGATAGTCCCGGTAGCGATAGCGATGCGCATGATACCTTTTGTCGGCCCTAAGGTAAGGGAGATATCTGACCTGTTTTTATCCATTGCAATAGCAGCGTACTTCATATTCCCGCTGATGATAATAATGAACAACCTGCTCCTCACTTACATGTATACCGCATGCAGCCCTATTGTGACCGTATGCAATCCTTATTCAAGCTACCTTGGCGCATACTCGCTGAACAACATACCTGTCGGCACGCTCTTCACTACGAGCCCTACTTCCCTTGGAAGCGTATACTCGCTGCCAAAGGACTTCTTCGGAAATATCATTACAAGCAGCGGCGGGGTGCTTGCAACTGTAGTGCAGATACTCAAGAACATGGCGCTGCTTCCGGAAGTCTTCATAGGCATAGGGCAGGAAATTGCGGTTTTCACCTTTCAAGGAGTATTTCTGATCGGGCTTGACATACTAGTCACGGTAGCTTTTGCAAAGGCGCTGACTGAAGCGCTTAACTCCATATCCGGAGTGGTTTCAGGAGGCGCGTTCTGGGATTGATATGAAGAATATGGATTTACTGAAATATGTGCTCCTCTTTGCAGCAATCCTTATCCCTAATGCGCATGCGCAGAGCTTCATAACCTCGGCAAGCACCTTCAATGGCTGGCTTACTGTGATTGTCTTGGGCATGGTGCTCAGCTCCATGCTCATAGGCATATACTACATGATGGGCTACCTGATGAACAACCAGAGGGCAAAGGCAGGGGCGAGGACAGAATTCGTCAAGCTCATAGCCGCTGTTATAGTGGTTGTGATTGTCATAGCAGTATTCAATTACTTCGGCTACTCGCTGCTCTTCACCAATGAGGTAAGCCAGGTGCAGATGACAAACATATGCAATCAGCTTTCAAACGCTAAAATAGATTTCATAAGCTCTAATACCGTGCTTAACACGCCCCTCGGCGCAGTCTGCGCCAACATAATAGTGCCCTCGTCAAAGGTAGACCCGGTTACAAGGAACATTGATTATGGCCTTGGCGCGGTCTATGTCATAGAAGACAACCTAACAAACCAGTCGGCTGAATCGCTGAATGCGGTGTACATGCTTTCAACGATGCTCGCGTTCCTCAGGAATTATCAGACACAGGATTCCGTATGCTTCCCTATAGAGTGCCTGATTCCTGATGTCCCGAGCATATTCCAGCTCACCGTAAGTGCATCGGTTTATGCAGGATACCAGGTCGGAGGCACTGTCCCAAGCGCGATATCCGTTGAAGCGCAGCTGATGTTCTACTTCTTTTTGTTCCAGTTGATATTGATAATACTCATGCTGTTGCTATGGCCATACCTTCTTGCTGCAGGCCTTATCTTTGAATCCACGATGTTCACGAGAAGGCTAGGTGGGCTTTTGATAGCGATAGTTGTTTCAAGCATGCTCGTATACCCGACCATTTACCTGTTCGAATACTCCTCCCTCAACAACATACAGAACCTGCAGCCTCTTGGCGCTTCGGCTGTTCCGGGCCTTGCGCTGTGCGGCGCGCCTGCAGGTGGCGCTGCGTTGGGGACAACGCCGCTTCTGAATGGCGATCCAAAAAGCGGAGTATATTGTTATACATCTGCGACGCAGCTTCCGCTGAGCTACATCTACAAAGTTACGCTGCCTGACCAGTTCTCAGACATGGTGCCGAACGCATACATCGATTATCCTGCGAATACAATGATACCCGCATGCCCTTCAACGTCGTCTAACGGACTGTGCTTCATACCCAAAAGCCTGAACTTCTTCGTATTCCCGAAGATAGAGGACATACTGGAGTTGTATTTCACATGGCCTGCAGGAGGGAATCTCCTGAGTTTCGAGGCGCTGTTCATAATACCTGGCGTAAGCACAGGCATAGGGATAGTAAATGCGATCGCGTCGCTGACAAGCCTTCTTTCTGGCAATTTCATCGGTTCTTTCCCTTCATTCGTATATTACTACGTTGATCCTTCGCACACCATCGCTGCGCTGCTTGCACTGATAAACGTATATGCGATAGACGCGGTTGTCGGCTTCATACTCCCTATCTTCAATATACTGATATTGCTATCGTCTATAATAGAGATATCGAAGCTGCTGGGAGGCGAGGGAAGCATTCTGGGGCTTGAAAAATTCATATAGTGTTTTTATGAAGAGATTTATGACATTTGCCGTGCTTGCTCTGCTCCTGTTGCCAGTGCTGCAGGCTGACAGCCCGCCTTCGGGCCAGAGTTTTCTCAGCTGCTCTGCTCTCTTCTCAAACAGCGTAAACGGCAAGCCGCTTGTAAGCCCTGCAATAGCGGCTTACTCCTCTTATTCAGGATTAGTATCCACCGCACTGCTCGTAGTTGCCATGATGTTCATAGTCGTGGGGCTGATTTATGGATTGGGAATCGCATTCCGCTGGGATATGCTGAAGAATTTTGCCAAGACCGAATACCTCGAAGGGTTTGTCAGCATACTCATAATAGTGTTTGTAGCCGGAGGCATAGCTGCGTTCAGCGGAGCCTTGGGCTTCATAGGCGGACTGTTCAGCGTCGGTACGGGGACTACGATTCCCGGAAGCTTCCAGACCCTGTACGGCTCCTTATGCACCAACATCTTCAATAAAATGATAATACCCGGAGTGCTTGTATACGTCTGGATATTCATCAACAAGCTGTTCTTTTCCATAATAACAGCCCTGACGATAGACCTGGCTCCCGGTGGTTTTGGGGTTACGCTGCAGCCCCTGTTTGGCTTTGGCTTGGTGAACCAGCTGTTGTGGATCGAGGATGGCTTGGCTACCTTCATGCTCGCAGCCGGAGGCATGCTGATAGTGATGCTCTTCGTGATATATTACCTGTTCCCGATATTCCTATTCTTAGGAATAGCGCTAAGGACCTTCCCGTGGACGAGGGCGGCAGGCGGCGCGTTCATCGCCCTTTTCATAGCGTTTTACATCTTCTTCCCCGCAATAATGTATCAATTTACAGTGTCGTATTCATCAACAACAAACCCCAGCAGCAGCGCGCTTGGGTTATGCAGCAGCAACTCATGCCCCACCGGCATAGGAATAGCCCTTGGTTCTCTAAAAGCATACCTGGGCGTGCTCACTCTTGATGTCGGCTATACCGCATACACGAACCTTCTGTACTTTTCCGAAATCTTCCTATACCTCGGGATTAATCTGCTTGGACTATTGATCTCGCTCCTGATATCATACGAGCTTGTGGAGACTTTTGGAAGGCTGCTCGGCGCGCCATCTGTAAAAGGGAGAGGCCTGTTTAAAAAGATATTTAAATAAAAATAATGATGTACGTTATGAATATGCTTCCATTAAATTTCTCCGGGTTCCTGCTCTCTGCAGCAGCTTGCACGCTTACCAATATCTTCTCTTCGCCATATACCTACTGGTTCCCGATAGTTGTGATTGCAGCGCTTGCAGTCATAATGGTGCTCATACTCATTGCCGTGATGGCGCCATTGATCGGCAGGACGAACCTGATAACATGGGCGAGGATAAAGGCCTATGAAGAGGTTGCGACCGTCCTCCTGGCAATAATATTCCTCAGCTTTTCATCAGTCATATGCGCGATAAACCCCGTAGGGGCTCTCGGCTCAATCGGCCTTGTCCCTTCGGCATGCCCAGGTTCTGGAGGCACCCCTGTAAATAATTTATGGGGATTGTCAGTCTGCAACATGTACATATTCAACCAGCATGTAACTGATGTGCTGCTCGGCGTTTACTGGATTAGCTTTATCGCAGACTTTACCCCCACGCTCTCTGCAGAAGCAACTTTCGGCGGGCTGGGGATATCATTCAGCGGTGTCAGCTTCTCGACGAATCCAAATACCATATACCTCTATCCGTTCTTCGTACTGCTGTTTGGCGAGATCATGCTCTCGCTGCTGCAGGTGGTCCTGCTCTCTTCGTCTGCACTGCTGTTCTCCTTCCTCATAGGCATAGGGCTGATTGCAAGGGCCTTTGGGATAACGAGGACTTTTGGAAATGCAATGATAGCCCTTGGCATAGGGATAGGGTTCATATATCCGCTGCTGGTGAGCGTGACTTATGGTTTTGTAAATACGACTTTCAGCAACATCCTCTCGGCGCTGGGAACATCCGCCACGTATCTGCTGCAGGATTTAGGCTTCTCGGCGCTGCTCACCTTCCTGACCGGCTTGTTCTCTTCTAGCACAGTTGTCTCTTTTGGAACCGGGGTGGTTGCGCAGGTATGGAACCTATTAGGGCTGACTGTTCTTCTTGCATCGATGGTCGGCGTAGGGCTTATATTCATACCATTGCTGAATTTTGTCATATTAGATGCATTTGTCGTTGATTTCTCAAGCTCGCTCGGGCAGGGAATGTCGTTTATGGAGTTAATAACTGGACTGGTATAAATGAAATATTATCTGGTTTTGGTTGCTGTTTTCGGCTTCTTTACAGCCATGGGCATAAGCCATGCTTCTTCTTTTGTAACCCAGTACTGCTCTAGCACCGGACAGGTGCAGATTGTTGCCCCATGGTACTGCAGCGACATAAACATTCAGGCCCAGAATGTCTGGAGCCAGTGGGAGCCGCTTGCGCTGATAGTGGCGTTCCTGTCGTTTCTGCTGGGCGCAGTCATATTCATGGCAGGCATAGTCTCAAAGAGCTCAAGGATAAGAAACTTCGGCGTGGGGGAGATATATGAATCGATAGCTTCGATCCTCATAGTCGTGGCTTTCCTTTTCATAGCGGCTACGCTGTTTGGGCTCCTGCCCGGCGTAGTTACGGGACCGATAAACCCTTACGATACTTCGCTTACTTATATAGCAAATACCATAAACACCACAAGTTCATTGGCTTCTAGGTTATTCATAATCGCCTCGTTAGACAGGTATTATGCAAGCATAACCACACAAATCTGCTTCCTTAATACATTAGTTTCTGTCTGCACGCCTGAAGGTTTCAGGCCTTTCGCATTTACTATATTGCTGTGGTACTGGCCTGCATGGGCGCTGATGCAGTTCATGCTTGATGCGCTTTTTACGCTTTATGTGCAGTATTACTTCATACTCTTCTTCCTTTACGCAGGCATGCCCGTATTCTTGATACCTGGAGTGATTCTTAGGGCATTCCTCCCTACAAGAGGTGTTGGTGGCATGATGATTGCAATAGCGATAGGCTTCTTCCTGGTAATGCCCGTGCTTTTCTCAATCGCATACTATTTCACTTCCACAAGCGCAATAAAAGGATTGTCAAATACATACGCTACTCTAACACAGTACGGAGCTGGAACAGGGGCGCAGGCTGGTACATTGTCGCCGTATTCGCCGCTGGTCCTTGCCATTACAAATGCGAACAGCGTGATGAACGGCTTCTGGCTCTCAATATTATTCTTCCCTGCACTTATCCTTGCAATCGCATATTCGGTAGTGATAAACTTAGCCCTGATTATAGGGGGAACGGCAAAAGCTGGATCTACGGCCTTTATGAGGCTTGTTTAGGCACTTATTGTAGGGTTAGTTTAAACGAGTGCTTTTTGGTTTATTTTTTAGATTGCCTATATTTTTTATTAAGATGGATTACGCG
>DAIDAD010000022.1:0-3241 GCA_027310795.1 Candidatus Micrarchaeaceae archaeon
CTTTTCTTTATATAATGTTACTTTATGGCATCTGTCACGGAAAACAAGGCAAAATCAGTGTTCAGTTCTGTACTGAAAGAGATAAAACCAACAAAAAACGACATAAATTCAATAACCGCAAATGTAAATCTTCTCATGAACAGGCTTGCAAAGATTGCAGGAAAAGGTGTCGAGCTGCAGGTCGCAGGCTCGATAGCAAAGGGCACCAATCTCCGCGGTGACGCTGACATCGACATATTCATGCTCTGCAAGAAAGGCACAAGCAAAAGCGCGATGGAGAAGATGGCTATTTCTTACGGCAAGAAGCTTATTCATGGCAAGCCGGACCATTATTCAATAAAATATGCGGAACATCCTTACGTCAGACTCTATCTCAATTCCATAGGTATAAATGCGGACCTTGTGCCTGCAACAAAAATCGAAAGCCCTGAGGAGCTGGCCACCACAGTGGACAGGACGCCGTTCCATACGCAGTTCATACTTTCGTACATGACGGATAAGCAGAAGGACGATACTCGCGTTTTGAAATACCTGCTGAAGGCACACAACATATACGGCGCAGAGGTTAAGGTCGGCGGCTTCTCCGGCTATCTCTGCGAACTGCTGATACACTGCTTCGGCTCCCTCTACCAGCTCCTAGATTACATGTCCAACGCGAAAGAAGCCATAGTCCTCGTCCCGAAGAAAAAGGCTGAAGGGGACTTTGAATATACAAAGAAATTCAACTCAAAATTCGTGGTCATAGACCCCGTGGACCCTAACAGGAACGTTGCTGCCGGGGTATCTACGGAATCACTGTCAAGGCTGATTATTGTCTCAAAACTCTTCATTGCAAAACCCTCGGAGAGCTTTTTCTACGGGAAAAAAGAATCGTTGCAGGATACCAGAAAACTGCTTGCCTCCTTTGCAAAGGAATCAATGCTTGATATACATGTGCTCACTGTCAAAGTTGGAAATATAAGCGATGACGTTGCATGGCCGCAGCTGCGCAAAGCAGCAGAGATGATAATAGACAGGGCACAGCACCTAGGGTTCAGGATATATGTCCATGCGGAATCAATACACGATGGCACCGGCATAATCACATTCCTTGCACCAGTAGAGACGATAGGCTCAAGGATCATAAAAGGCCCAAAAGCTTCAATGGGGAAAGCGCCATTGAAGTTCATCGAAGCGCACAGGAACGCCCATGGGTTTATCTTCGACAAGGAAACAGTCAATGCCCTGGAAAGGAATGGCTGCAGCACCTTCGGAGAGCTTCTAACTGGGATATCTCGCGGGAAGCAGGTGATACTGAAAAAAGGAATAAGCCTCAAAGGCGCAAAGGTGTTTGCAAACAGCGGCATCCCGAAAGAATATTCAGACCCGGTCTACATCGAGCTCAGGGAGAAACTAAGAATATGAATCATGTAAGGAAGCGCTTGTCTTTTTTTATCAGTCTTAGGAATTCGGGCATCATGTCTATCTCCTCATTCTTTACCTTGCCGTTCCTTGCTATCATAACTGCCTTGCTCTTTGCCATCCTGCCTCCCATTATCTCATATGTCGATCCGTATCTTTTCCTTGCATTGCTGCCGCAGAGGCCTATCGCCTCGCTCACAACATTATCCCTTATCTTGTCGAAATGGTAGCCCCTTTTCTTAAGCCTCTTCAGCAGAATGCCCAAGTGCTCCCTGATCACTATGGCGACCGCGCCTTTCACCCTTATGTCGGAAAGCAGATGGCCTTCAATTATCAGGAAACCCTTTCCTGTTGAAATAACCGATATCGAATCGGAAAGTTTTGACTCAAGCCTGCCGAGATCCGCTATCCTCGTCCCATCAGCGTCTGTACCAAGGACCAGATGGTTCTCTGTTATGAAATCATTTATGCTTATCACTGTTGCGCCAAGCTCCTTACCGAGAGCCTTTGCCACGGTGGACTTGCCAGTTCCTGGCGTACCTGTTATTGCGATAATCCTCTTCATAAAACGCCCCTTTATTGTGTGTTCAGCTTTGAATAAATGGACTCGAGAAGCGCCTTTATCTCCTGCCTTGCCCTGTCCATTGCCATTATGTCGCTTTGAGGAGGGCTTATGCTTATCACGTACTTCGTCTTTCCCGAGAAGAGCCACGAACCTATCGTGTAATTGTTGTAAGCCGAGGACATGTCGGCTATGTAGTCTGATATGTTTATCATGCGGGTAACAAGCTGGTCCATGCCCGCATCATAGCCCTCTACGACTATCTCTTCCTTTTCCCCTATGTCGATGAACAAAGGCCTTACATAAGGCACCTGGGCTATGGAAGCCTTTGTTGTTATCAACTGGTTTATCTTCTTGTAATCATTGTCTATGACTGCGAGATCACTGTCAAGCGCTGCCTTCTCCTCGCCTTTCGAGGCTATCTTCTGGTCTATGAACGCATCGACATCCTTTTCCATGGCCTTTGCCTTGTCTGCAATCTTTGGGTTGTCTGCATAATTCATCGGCGTCCTAAGGAACTCCTCGAAGTCTATGCCATAGCTTTTCCTGATAAGGGGCTTCATCTGCGCCACATATTCCAAAGAATCCTCTCCAAGCAATCCGCTTAATTCTGCCATAAACGCACCTATGGTGATGCTCTTTAAAGATTAATATATCTTACATGCCCTGCCTTCCGAAAGAATGTTATATATTATCAGGCATATGCTATCATGCAGGAAGCAGAAAAGCTTGACTTTTCATACAAATACCCGTTTTCAAAAGAAGCAATCGAGTTCATAGGCGCAGCGCCGAAGCGCATCGACGAGAAGTTTCTAAGGCTTGGCAGGATAAGGCTGGAAGAGGACATCTCAAAGAGAAGCGCGCCCTTTTCAGAAGTCAAAATCGATGGCATCAAGAAATCAGTTATCATAAGCTACGTTTATTCAAGGATGCTTGCAAGCGCGCTGAACGACACATATCTTCTCAGCCTTTACATAAATGCGGAGTGCGGCAGGGTGAAAGATGCGCTAAAATCCGACAGCAATGAGAACATTGCGAAACTCGCCGAAGAGCTCGGCATCTCCCTGCAGGTGTCAGAAGATATATTCAGCATAAGGTTTGAGCAGTTTCTTATGAACAGGCCAAGGGGTTTATCGCTTGCAGGCAAGAGCCTTGAGCTTGGCCAGGTCTACATGACTGCTGCGGAAACTGCAGATATCATAGCTGAAGCTGCAAGGAAGAAGATATCTGCAAACCTTCCTATAAGCCAGAAGCAGCTGCCGAAAGAGGTGATTGAAT
>DAIDAD010000022.1:3251-8695 GCA_027310795.1 Candidatus Micrarchaeaceae archaeon
GAAGGCAAGAGCAACTTCATCAAGGACATACGAATGGATAGAGCGCATACTCGAAACCCCGATTCCAGACATAAGGCACAGGACCGTCAACCAGATCCTTGCGCCGTATCTCGTCAACGTGAGGAACATGCCCGAGGACGGAGCAGCAAAGATAATATCGGAATACATAGAGAAATGCAAATCTCTTAATCCTGACACGAAAGTGAACAGTTCATATATAAATTACCAGTGCAGGTATGCCAAGGCAAAGGGGCTGAGGCCGCTCTCGCTCAAAAGGGCGAAGGAGCTTTACGAAGGGATACTTGAGTTTGGTGGATGAGTAAACTACCCACGACTAAAGTCGTGGGCTTTCCATGAGGAGATTTGAACGTTGTACAACAACTTGGATCAGACCAGCTTCATCAGACATCTTTCTGAGGCCGTTTACAAGGCCTCCCATATTGGAAATCTGGGGGGATTTTCGGTTAAGGATATCCCTCCGCTCCAACAGGCATTTCAATGCAACATTCCTGCTTGCATTTCTATCGGAGTTCATCACGACTCCGCACTCCTTGCACCTGAACAGGGCATAGTTTCTGCTGTCATGTCCCTTACCAACAGCACCGCAGTGGTTGCAGAACTTAGACGTATGCCATGCGTCAATTATGTTAAGTGTAATATTCTTGTCGAAGCAACGGGAAGCCAGTATTTCCTTGAATTTGAGGAAAGGCATTCTCATAACTATTTTATTGAACCTTCTTCCTTTGGATCTGAACCTTTTCAGTTTCTCAATAGCGATATCCGCATCATACTTCAGGGCAAGTTCAGTTATTTCCTTGACCATCTGGCCGAGGTTGGTATCGATGAAATTGGACTCCCTTGCCCTGAGCCTGTGGAGACCGGAAAAGTTCATGGAACTTTGCATGAGGGAACGCCTCCGCATCATGCTCTTGCGTTTCACCCATATATTCAGTCCGAAATAGGTCTGGCACAGGACCTTGTTTGCAGGGCTGATTACGGAAACAGCAATGCGCTTGGCATTGAAGTCGATCCCAATGACATTCTTCTTTTCTGGCAGTTCGGGCTCATCTTTGGAAAGATATGCAACGATTTCAAGCCTAGAGGTCAGTCCATAGGTCTTGCAGGTCCATCCGGATTTGATCATATCAGAATATCTCTGGAAATTCCTGTTCTTCACAACAGGAATGGAAATAGGATTTCTGGAAAACAGGGAGAACTTCACAAATGGCATCGCCATGTCAAAGGTCTTGCAGTTTCGAGGAACATTGAATTTGAGGGTGACTCCTTTGGACTTGCCTTTGCTCCTCCAGACAGAACGTTCGATATCGCAGACTATTTGCGAATTGAAAGAGGTGGTTTCTTTGCAGGTTGAATATACCTTCTTATGGAAATCCATAAACTTAAGACAGAAATCTCTCTCATCCCAAAGACGGTTGAATTCAGAGGTTGCGGTTGAAAGAACTGCCTTTAGTACATTTTTCTTAGAATCAGTTGCACATGTTTGCAATAGAACAGAGCGTTTCATATCCTTAACCATTGATACATACAATGGCAAAATTAGTAAATGTTTACCCGAATTCCTCCCACGATTGAAATCGTGGGTTTCCTTCGAGGTGAGTCTATGAAAAGGACTATGCTCTGCAGCGCATGCGGGAAGCCCGCTTCAAGGGCGTGCGGCCTCTGCGGGCGCGCTGTCTGCGACGCGGACTATGACGAGAAATCAGGCGTGTGCATGTCATGCAGGCGCGGCAGGCGCGCTGCAAGGAAATAGTCACTGGAAGTCCCTTGCAGAAGTTCCTTTTGGAAATGCAAGCCCGTTCTCCGCCCTCACAGGCAGCATCATCTCATTAGCTATCCTTGTAAGCTCCGAAGCGTCTATCAGTCTTTCAGTGAACAATTCATAATACTCAACATCGCCCATCTTCTCCCTGCGTACCGTGAAAGTGAGCTTCTGGTACATCCCGCTGCGTATGACCCTTATCTTAACCTCTTTCATATCCACTATCCTTCTTGCCTTCTCAGAAAGTGCCATCAGCACACACCCCAACTATAAAAATATTAAACCATCACAATGATAATATAATTATGTATTCAGTCTACCTTGCACTGCTCGTGTTCGTTCTGTTTGCGCTCATAGTGCCGTTTGCCATGATCCTCTCATCAATCCTGATAAGGAACAGGAAGAAGTCAAACAGCGTAAAGGCTGCGTCATTCGAGAGCGCTGAGGCGAGCAGCGGGTCAAGGATAAGCATAATGAACGAGTACCTGCACTACTTCTCCTTTTTCATAGCCTTTGACATAATCGCAGCGATAGTGCTGATATGGGCATATGCTTCTACTGGCTTTTCTGCAGCCCATTACATAATCATAATACTGCTGCCGGTCGCAGGGTTCGCAATCGTAGTGCTTTCCCTTGCAATGATAAAATTCACAAGATGAACTTATGGAAGAGTACACAAAAGAGGAATTCATGACTGCGAAGAAGGAGATGGATCAGCTCGTCTATGAATCGCTGAAGGGGAAGGAGGCGAAGCCAAATGTGATGTTCGCAAAGATGTCGGAGATATCGAGGGCGCTGAAGGTCTCAAAGGGCATGGTAAAATGGGCGAGGGTGAACTCGTTGTGGCCCCTGCAGTTCGGGCTTGCATGCTGTGCGATAGAGCTCATGGGCTTCGGCTCTGCGAGAATAGATGCTGAGAGGAAAGGATACTTGCTCTTCCGCGGCACGCCGAGGCAGGCTGACGTGATGATAGTCGCGGGCTGGGTCACAAAGTCCGTAGTCCCTGAGGTCAAGAGGCTTTACGAGCAGATGACAGAGCCGAGGTACGTCGTCGCTTTCGGCGAGTGCGCCACATGCGGCGGCCCCTGGTTCGAGAGCTACAACATAATAAGGGGCATAGACCAGGTTCTGCCAGTCGACGTTTACGTTGCAGGCTGCCCGCCGAAACCTGAGAACCTCTTCGAAGCGCTGATGAAGCTGCAGGACAAGATAGGTGGCAAGATTGAAGATTGATAGATCGGACCTCATCAACAGGGTGAGGGAGATGAAAGCATCAGGATACACGTACCTTGTAAAGATAACCGCTGTCGACTACAAAGATCACGTGGATGCGCTTTATTTCTTAAGGGACATAAGCAAGGGCAACGATGCTATTCTGGAGATAAGCCTTGACCCCAAGGACCTCTGGGTACCGACTATAATCAAGGAGCACACCTCCGCGGACTGGTACGAGCGGGAGATGTCGGAGATGTTCGACATAGAGATAAAGAACAGGGGCGCGCCAAGACTCCTTCTCGAAAAATGGGACGGGAAGTCAGGGCCCTTGAGAAAGAGCTTTGCATGGGGAGAAGACTACATAAAGTGAACGCATGACGATAACAAGGATAAACATAGGGCCGATACACCCAAGCACGCACGGAGTGCTGAGGCTCGTCGCGGACATTGACGGAGACACAATCGTAAGGGTCGAGCCGCACATAGGATTTCTGCACAGGGGCGTGGAGAAGCTCGCCGAGACGAGGATGTACATGCAGAACCCGCCGTACATGGAGAAGCTCGACTATCTTGCGCCGATGTCGTATGACGAGGCGTATGTCGCTGCGGTTGAAAAGGCGATGGGCATAGAGGTCAAGGAGCGGGCGATGTACATAAGGGTCATACTCCTAGAACTGCAGAGGATTGCAAGCCATCTGTTCTTCATAGGCACGATTGGCAATGACCTCGGCCAGATGTTCACGCTCTTCATGTGGGCTTACATGGACAGGGACATGGTTATAGACCTTCTTGAAGAAGCGACAGGCAGCCGAATGTTCTATGTAAACATGAGGCTCGGCGGCGTTGTAAGAGACCTGCCGCCTGACTTCGAGGCAAGAACGCTGGAAAAGCTTAACTACCTGCAAAAACGCATGGGCGAATACGAATCATTCATAGAGAAGAATCCTGTGTTCGGAGAACGAATGAAGGGAGTAGGGGTGCTGAGCTCAGAGAAGGCGCTCGACCTCGGCGTGACGGGACCTGTCCTTAGGGCGTCAGGCATAGAATACGACGTCAGGAAGAATTCTCCGTATTATGTATACGACAAGCTGCATTTCGAGATAAAGATACTTACAAAAGGCGACAACTTTGCAAGGTACAAGATAAGGCTCCTTGAGATAAAGGAAAGCATACGCCTTGTAAGGGAGGCGTTCAAGCGCATCCCCGAAGGCGACGCATTGGGCATGCCTGTAAAACTCAGGAGCCCTGCTACAAAGGAGAAGGTTGCAGTGATAAGCAGGGAGGTGCCGAAGGGGGAATGCATGATGTACCTTGTCGCTGACGACCAGAAGCCGTACAGGCTCTCGATAAGGTCGCCGAACTTCATAAACCTGATGTCTATATCGCATCTTGCGCAGGGGGTAAGGACCGCAGACCTGTTTGCGACCCTCGGAACGCTTGACTTGGTGATGGGCTGTGTTGATAGATAATTTGATTAGCACTTTCACAAGCGCCCTTTATTCGGGCAACATCATATACAACATAATAGCCCTTGTGATATACGCTATAATAATATTCATACTTCTTGCTGTATTCGGGTACACCTTCGGATGGATAGAGCGGAAGATAATAGCAAAGGCGCAGTACAGGCACGGCCCCACGTACGTCGGGAAATACGGGATACTCCAGAACCTCGCGGATCTTGTCAAACTCTTCTCCAAGGCAAGCCTCGACCTCGACAACGCAGACAATGTCCTTTACGGGCTTTCGCTCCCTATTCTCATATCGCTTGCAGTGTTCGCTGTCCTCATACTCCCGATATTCCCGAGCCTTCAGGCCACAGACATGAGCTTCAGCATGCTGCTCGTCTTTGTCATCATAGCATTCATGCCCGTTATGATATTCCTTTCGGGGTTCTCTAGCGGAAACAAGTTCGCAGACATATCTGCGCAGAGGTCAATACTCATGCTGCTGAGCTATGAGATACCGCTCATGCTTGTCATAGCGGCAGTGGCTCTCATTTCAAAAGGGTACAACCTCCAGTCGATAATAGCGTCGCAGTCGGGCGCATACTACATACTGCTCATGCCCATAGGCTTCATAATATTCTTCATAGCCATGCTTGCAGAGATAGAAAGGCCGCCGTTCGACCTGATGGAGGCAGACTCTGAACTGATAGCAGGATGGATAACCGACATGAGCCCCGCTTACTACGCGCTTGTTCTATTCCTCGACTATTCAAAGGTATTCATGTCAAGCCTTCTCATCTCGATACTGTTCCTCGGCGGGTGGCTCGGCCCCCAACCCATTCCGGGAGTCGTCTGGCTGATCATAAAAGCCGTAATCATGGCGCTGATCGCGATAATAATAAGGGCGACGACATTCAGGATGCGCATAGACAGGATACTGCGCATGGGATGGCTCTTCCTGATACCGCTTTCATTAATAAATCTTATAATAACATATATAG
>DAIDAD010000023.1 GCA_027310795.1 Candidatus Micrarchaeaceae archaeon
GGACATACTAGAATCACAAGTAATCTGGATAAACCCTCACAACATAAGTATAAGGCAAGATTACGAGATTGGTAGGATGATAGACAAGTCCGTAAAGTCAATTAGGGATTTCAAGGAGGCCGTGTCCAATCTTGAGACCTTCAAGAAGGAGATAAGGGATGCGGTGCTGTAAACATATGGCTGTGGAACGGGCTGCAGGGTTTCCTGCCTCTTTAAAAAGGCTGATTCCCTTATAAATCTTTAAAAGTCTTCTTATGCAATAAAGATATGCATTTTTGATCTGCAAAATATGGTCTTTACTATGGAGTATACGAAGTTCGAGAAAGCGAGCATAATAGGCGCCAGGGCGCTGCAGCTGGCATACGGCGCGCCGCCTTTGATAAAGGTGCCTGAGGACATTCATGACCCTTTGGAACTTGCTGAGAAGGAGTACGAATTAGGCGTAATACCGATCGTTGTTATAAGGAGGAAAGGAGTTAATCATGGATGATTACGACATTGTTATCGCAGGAGCAGGAATTGCTGGCACACTTGCCGGAATCGCTGCTGCGAAGGGTGGCGCAAAGACGCTGATGCTCGACAGAAACCCTGACGTGACTGTAGGCAAGAAGACGAACTGGGGCTGGATCTGCGGCGATGCTGTTGCAAAGACCCATATAGACTTCATAAAGGACGAGCTTGGACTAGCGCTTACAGAGCCTTACCTTGATCTCAAGGTGGATGGCGTTTATGTCTTCAGCCCCGACCTTGAGAAGAAGTTCCAGTTCGAGGGCGCTGGATACAGCCTTGACAGGCCTAAGCTCGCGAAGAAACTTGTGCAGAGCGCTGTGAAGGAAGGAGCGGAATATCTGCCGCTGCATGAAGTCGAAGGGCCGATAATAGAAGAGGGCAAGCTTGCAGGCGTATTCGGCAGAAATGAGAAGGGCGAGCAGTTCAGAGTGAGGGGGAAGCTTGTGATAGACTGTTTGGGCGTGGCAAGCACGATACGAAGGAAGCTTCCGAAGAATGAATACATAGAGAATATGGTAAGCACTGATGACATTGAATCAACTGGAAGGTATATTTACAAATTCAACCCTGAAGGAGCTGATGAGCGGTACTATGACCCGAAGAACGCGCTCATACACCTAAACCAGAGACTCGCCCCTGGAGGCTATGGCTGGGTCTTCCCGAAGACCGGGAAGCGTATAAACGTCGGCCTTGGGGTCGAGAAGAAGAGCCTTGAATTAAGGAATAGCAAACTGGACAAGAAGGACAGCCTGCACCAGCTAATCGATGAATACGTGAAATGGAACCCGCACATAAAGGAGACTGTGATAGATGAAGAAGACGGCAATGGAAAGGGTTATTGGTCCGTAACTGTAAGAAGGCAGTTCGACAGCCTCGTCTACCATAATTACCTTGGCGCAGGGGACAGCATGGCCATGCCGAACCCTATAAGCGCTGGCGGAATAGGCCCTGCGATGGTTTCAGGGATAATCGCGGGTCAGGTTGCAGCCGCAGCGGTTGCAGCGAAGGACACGAGCATGGACTTCATATGGAAGTACAATGTCAGGTTCAACGACCTTTATGGCAACAAGACGGCTGGCCTTGAGGCTTTCAGAGTTTACCTGCAGTCTCTGAACAACGATTTGATAAATTATGGGATGCACCACTTCCTTACTGAAGAGGAAGCGATAGATATAAGTTACGGGAACATACCTAACATTACGATAGCAAGCACATTCAACAAAGTCCTTCATGGGATATCGAACATAGACGCATTCAAGAACCTGCTTTATGTGGTAAAGAAGATGCAGAAGCTGAACAAGCTCTACAAAGATTACCCTAAGAGCATAAAGGAGTTTCCTGCATGGAAGCAGGTAGTCAATGCGGAGATGCATGAAGTGAAGCAGAGGTTCCTCCCGAATCCTATATAGAATCATTGCCTGCGTAGCCGAGAGCCTTCCCTTCAAGGTCGGTTATTGTCGCTGTGCTGAAGTCGAATATGTTGTTGCGCAGCAGGGGCATATGCTCTGCAGAGCCGTTGCTTATATCGGTGCCTGTTATCGCCCTGTTGAACGCAGGCATTATTACTAACTTTATTTTTTTGTTGTATTCGGGATATCTTTCTTCTGCCTGGCTTCCGGGCCCTGCTATGAACCATACCTTCTTCTTTGCTCCGTTTATGTTAGCTGCGAAATGACCATGGCCCGCTATGATGTAATTCTTCTCCATGGCTTCCTTTGAAGGAAGAGCGTTGCCGTGCATCAGGGCAACGTCCTTGAGAAGAATTTCAGATTCAAGCTTCTTGTCTATGCCCATTCCCTTTAATATTTCTTCAAGGTGCGCATCATGGTTGCCCCTTATGAATGAGTACTCTATACCAGAGAGCCTATTTATCAGCATCTGAAGCGCTGGGCGCTCCTCCCTTGTCATGTGCATAATCCTTTCCTTGAAGTCGCCGAGGAAGATTATGCCTTTTGCGCCGCTCTTCCCGTATGCAGACATTAAATCGTCTGCAAGCGCCTCTGCTGCATTTGAGAGGTGTATCCCTGAAACGTCTAGCCTTGATTCAAGGCCTATGTGCAGGTCTGAGACTACAAGCTGCTTCTCCTTTTTCACAAGCAGCGCCGGCTGCCCGGTTACGAATGAGATATCCATCATACAAGTTATATTCTTTCATTATTAATAAATCCGTATCTGATAATCATATGGTTTTATGGCATACGGGCTCAGAATATTCAGGGTTTTTGGCATAGACGTGAACCTTCACTGGACGTTCATAGCCATGCTGCTTCTCGTCTTCCTTCTCGGAAGCGCTGTGTTTTTCATATTGTTTGTATTGCTCTTTGCATGCGTGCTGATACATGAGCTTTCACATTCCATAACCGCGCTGCGAAACAGGATAAAGGTGCGTGAGATAGTGCTTCTGCCCATCGGCGGGGCATCTGTGATTGATGACATACACATAGACCCTAAGGTTGAATTCAACATTTCTGTTGTCGGACCAATATCGAGCCTTGTGCTAGGCGGCGTTTTCGGGATATTTGCCGCGCTTTCTCCCCCGGGCCTTGCAACCCAGATTCTGCAGTACCTTTTCATAATAAATATCTTTTTGGGAGTATCGAACCTCATACCTGCATTCCCGATGGACGGCGGCAGGGTCATGAGGAGCTATCTTGAAGAGAGGATGGACAAGTTCAAGGCGACCATGCTTACGGTAAGGATTAGCAAATATATGATGGTGCTGATAGTGATAGCAGCGATAGCATACATCGCGGTGCAGAGCTACAGCATAGACTACAAGGCATTCGATTTCATGTATACTGTGATAATAGTGTTCTTCCTTTATGGAGGGGCGCAGGCAGAGGAAAGGTCTGCGGTGATGAGGAAGCGCACAGAGAGGATAAAGCTTATGGACATGGCGAGCAAGGATTACTCCTTGGTGAAGGCAGGCATCGGAATTAATGGCTTATACGCCACGATAAAGAGGACAAAGAGGCAGAGGATATTCACTTTGATAGGCGGCAAATACTATTACATAGATGTGTCAAAGATAGAGAGTGTGTCGAAGAAGAAGCTGCCTGAGATAAAGGACATCGCTGTGCCTGTGCCTAACATTGATTACAGAACAAATGTGGTCGACGCGTTTTCAAAGCTGGAGGCAGGGGCTGGAATTGCAGCTGTTATGAAGGGAAAGCGGATGGCAGGGATGGTCACAGCGCAGGGAATGAAGGCATTCATATCGCTTCACATCGCTAGCAAGTGAGCTTTTTTACACGTATTTTAAATACAGATTGTTCAGGGGAAGATTTTTAATAATTAAATCAGATTAGCATTCGGCGATCGGCAGTATGTTGTACCTAAAATCACTTGTCATAGACAGGTTTAAGTCCTTCAGGCATGCGGAACTGCTATTCAACAACGGGTTCACCTGCATAGTCGGAGCCAACGGCTCAGGCAAGTCCACTACTTTTGATGCGCTGCTGTTTGGATTGGGGGAAAAATCGCTAAAGCGCCTTCGTGTCAGCAGCTTTGAGGGCCTTCTCACCGCTTCGCCCAAATCAAAGAAGGGGCTGCGCAAGGCGTACGTCAAAATGGTGTTCGGCGGCGATGAGAACATCGAGGTCGCAAGATACCTGCGCTCTGACGGCAAGAGCGGGTACAGGGTCAACGGCAGGCACATGAAAAAGCATGAAGTCATGGAGATGCTCTCAAAGCACGGCATGAGCTCGGATGACACGAACACCATGATGCAGGGAGAGATACATAGGGTTATCGCATTCAACCCTAGGGAGAGAAGAGAACTGATTGACATAGCTTCCGGCATAAAGGACTTTGACATCAAGAAAGAAGAAAGTTTGAAGGAACTGGAGAAGGTCGACCAGAGGATAAGCGAGGCCATGGTCTCGCTGAATGAAAGGAGATCATTCCTTAATGAACTCGGAAAGGAGAAGGAGTCTGCGGAATCATACCTTGAGATGAACAAGAGGCTGAAGGCGCTGCGGTACAGCCTGCTCTCTATGAGGAAGGACGAGCTGCAGCTTGCATATGACGAGTCGACGAGGAAGATGGCGCTAGCTGACCAGAGGAAGAACGAGTTCAAGAGAAGACATGATGAATTAAGCAAGAACATAGAGCAGCTCGGCGCAGCGAGGCAGGCGCTGATATCGGAAATGAACGAGAGCACGGTCTCTTCAGGCAGCAGGTCCAAGAAACTCGAGCTCTATGCTGCAGAATCGGCAAGCCTGAATTCAGAGATATCGAACAAGGAGGCGCTTATCGTGCAATGGGCCGCTGATGCAGCTGCACTGGAGGCGGAGAAGAAGGGCATAGAAGAGAAGATTGCAGCTAACGGCGCAGAGATAGGGCTGTTGAAGGCTGAGGAACAAGAATTCGCAAAGGTTGTCGCGGAGCTCGATTACTTGACTCTTGGAGAGAAGAAAGCGGATGAGATAAGGAACATAAACCAGAAGATAGTCGAGCTGAGCAGCAGGCTGATGAACGAGCAGGAGCTTTCCTCAAAATCGCATGCAGACGCATCTGCAATTATTGAGAAGAAGGGCTTCTACGAGAAGCAGGCAATGGAGCTATCCTCTACAAAGGAAGCGCTTGTGAAGGATATTTCCGTGTGCAGCAACAGGGAAGCTGAAATCACTCAGCGGCTTAAGTCATCGGAGCAGGATGTGAAAAAGATTGATGCGAATGTAAAGGCTGCAACTGCTTCGATAGAGGATATGGATGAAAAATTGATAGGGCTGCGTGAACAGAGGTCCTTCGCAAGGCCGAAGAACAGCGCTATAGAATCGGGCCTTGACTCTGCATTCGGAAAGGAACATGGTTTTTACGGCAGGGCTGCGCTCCTCTGTTCATATGACGTAGAATATGCTACAGCACTGGAAGTGGCGGCTGGGCCGAGGCTCGATTACTTTGTCGTAGAGGACATCGATGCAGCAAATCTTATGATAGAGCACATGAAGAAGAACAGGTTGGGCAGGGCTACATTCATACCTATAAACGGGGTGCGAGCCGCATCGTCTTCTGCAGAGCGCGATAAAGGGCATGTTGCGGACCTTGTGAAGTTCGACAAGAAATTCGCAAAGGTATTCGAGTACATATTTGAAGATACATTCCTTGTGAAAGGTGTTGATGAAGTAAAAAAGAAGGGGCTGGGAAAGCACAGGTATGTCACTCTTGAAGGAGAGCTCTTCGAGCGCTCCGGGGTCATGACCGGCGGGACCGGCTTTGGGAAGATGTCGGTGAGGACAATAGACATGAATATAGACAAGCTGCTCTCCGAGAAGAAGGCTGCAAAGGATTCGCTTGACGCGCTTACAGGCAGCTTATTCGAGCTCAGGAAGGAGAGGTCGCTCCTTGAGAACGAGCTGAAATCAGTAAAGAGTACATCAAGCAAGCTCTCTTCTGAGATAGCGATAACTGAGAAGAAAATTTCTGACTGCAGGTTGAAGATAGAGGAGATGGTTGCGGGCCTCGGCGCAAACGAGAAGGATGCTGCTGCGTCGGAGAAGCAGAGGCTCGACACCGCTATGGAGGTAGAGTCCCTGAAGGCAAAGCTCGCAGTCGTGGAGAAAGGCAGGGGCAGGGATGCCGCACGGGCGGAGGAGATAAAGAGACTCAACGATGCGCGTGAAGGGCTGAATAAGTCAAGGGTGAGGATAGCAGAGATAGGCACGGAGAACCAGCTTACCGGCGACAGAATAAACCGCATAAGCCTTTCCCAGAAGAAGCTCAAGGATGACTATGAGAAGAGCATGAAGGCGATAAAGGATCTGAAACTGAAGCTCGAGGTGGTGAACGGTTCAAGAAAGAAGGTCGAGGACGAGATAAAGAGCAGCAGCAACGTCGCAACGAAGGCCTATGAGAAGCTGAAGGAGATAGAGGAGGATCTGTCGTCCCTCGGGATGGACAGCGGAAAGGCTGCTGCTGAATTGTCTGGGGCGGAGCGTGAATTGAATGAGCTTAACCTTTCAAGGAGCCAGACAGGGACAAGGCTGGACGACATTAAAGCGGAGTTTTCATTGTATGAGAATGACATAGAAGTCATCAAAGGGAAGCATGACGAAATGGAGGGCGAGGCGAACCTCATAAGCGCAAAGATAAAGGACCTTGGAAACGTGAACCTAAAGGCCCCTGAGATATACGTAGCAAAGAAGGCGGAGGTGGACGAGGCGAATGGCAAGGTCAGCGTGCTTCAGTCCGAAAAGGATGCGATACTCGACATGATAAAGGAGATAGAGTCGAAGAAGCTGCAGATATTCATGAATACGTTCAACGAAGTGAACAAGAACTTCACAAAACTGCACAAGTCCATATTCGAGGCGAATGATGCGGAGCTCAGGCTGAATGATATGTCCGATCCGCTGAATAGCGGGCTAGACATGGTTGTGATGCAGGGAAAGAACTCATGGACTCTGAACCAGCTCTCTGGCGGAGAGAAGGCATTTGCTGTGCTCGCGCTCCTCTTTGCGATACACAGGTACAGGCCTTCAAGGATATACATATTCGACGAAGTCGATTCTGCGCTCGACAAGAACAATTCCAAGATACTCTCGAAGCTCATCAAGAACATGTCGAGGGACGCGCAGTTTGTGGTCGTGAGCCACAACGACTCGCTTGTTGTCGACGCTGACGTTGCCGTGGGAGTGGTCAAGGAAGGCAACGAGTCTGTTGTTGTGGGCGTGGAGATGGCAGAAGTGGCAAAGGCGAAGCAAGTGGTTGGTTGAAGAAGAAGCAGAAGGCCGATTATGTAAACTGGCTCCTTTATGCGCTCCTCATAATATCGGTGGTCGTATACGCTTTAACCAGCAGCGTCGCAGCCGGCGCTGCCGCGTTTGCGCTTGTCATAATAATACTGTTTTATGAGTTCAAGCAGAGCGTCAAAGAAGCGGGGGCAAAAGGCACTCTTATGGACATAGCAAAGGCCATAGCGATAGTGGTCATAATATGGGTGGTGCTGATACTTGTGCTTGGGACATCGCAGCCTGTGAATGTTGTTGCAAGCTGCAGCATGCTGCCGAACCTCAACAGGGGCGACCTAGTCCTTCTGCACGGGGTGAGCAATGTCACGACGTTCCTTGAGAGCAATCACATACCCATAGTCAACGTAAGCCAGGCGCAGTTCAGCCGCATGTACAATAACATGAGCTCCGAGTTCCTTGCTTATTTTGCATATTACAAGAGCAATCCTTCAGACATAGGGTACATAGGCAACTTCAGCAACTCCTCTTATGCGATAGGGCTGTACAACACAAAGTGCATAGACTACTATTCATACCATTCTGAGCCGCTCAACTACGGCAAGTGCAGGGTTGCAAACAACTATCAGGGCAGCAACCTGATAAAGTATAATTATTCGATAGGAAAAGCGGTTATAAACGGCACGGTGCAGGATGCGGTGTACACCTCTCAGGTCACCATAGCGAATACGACAATAATCGAGAATTACTCGAACCCGATAGTGATATACAGCACTACGAGCTCCGATTACTTCAGCGGGGACATAATACACAGAGTGTTCGCAGCGCTGAAGGTAGGGAATTCCTATTACATACTGACTAAAGGGGACAACAACCCGGGGCTCGACATGGAATTCGGGAATTATCCGATAAACGAGAGCAGCATAATAGGCTATAAAATAGCGTCGGTGCCCATTGTAGGCTATCTCAAGCTAATAATCAGCGGGCAGCTGGGAGCCGTTGCAGGGTGCAATCAGGTAATGCTCAGGTAAATGAATGGAGATAATATCTGACAAGGGAAGGATATGGGCTAAGACCGCGCACGGCGAAGCAGAGCTGGATTACAGGATAAAGGACAATTACATGATAATATTCCATACAGGCACGCCTGAAGAGGATATGGGGCAGGGGATAGCAGAGGCGCTCGCTGACAAGGCTTTTGCACTTGCAAAGGAGAAAGGCATGCGGATAATGCCAGCATGCCCTTACATACAGCACTACATAAAGAAGAAGAAAATAACAGAATACTGAATACTGGCTCCCTTGCCTTCTTTAAACAAAGTTTATAAAATCCAATTGGTACTTTTATTAATATGCGCAAAATGAACAAGGCAGCG
>DAIDAD010000024.1 GCA_027310795.1 Candidatus Micrarchaeaceae archaeon
ATTATGCAAAGGCAGAAAGTGTGTTTTTGATGCGAAAAGCAGTCATAGAGACGTATGGGTGCACGCTGAACCATGCTCACAGCGACATGATAGAGGGCATTCTGAAGAATTCCGGAATAGATGCGGTCCAGTCCGTGTACAACGGCCAGGAAGCCGATTATGTGATAGTTAACACATGCACCGTGAAGAAACCGACGGAGCAGCGGATACTAGACAGGCTCGAAAAGCTGTCAAAGGAGGGCAGGAAACTCATAGTCACAGGCTGCATGGCCTCTGCAAACGCTGATAGGATAAGGAAGGCAGCTCCGGATGCGAGCATAATAACGATAAACAACATGCCCGAAATTGCGCAAATGATTGAAAGCGGCGCGGTCCCTGCAGAAAGGGCATCATACAAAAGAATAGATAGGGCAGAGCTCGCATACAGCCCGAAAGGGCCGATAGCAAGGATACCTATAAGCGACGGCTGTTTGTCATCATGCACATTCTGCGAGACGAAGTTCGCACGCGGCCCATTGAACAGCTTCTCTGAACAACTGATAACAAGGGCCGTATCAAATGCTGTTGCAAACGGGGCAAGGGAGATAGAACTGGCATCTCAGGATACCGGCGCATATGGTATTGACAGAAAGACTGACATCGCAGAGCTTGTGTCAAAAGCCATTCTTATCGATGGTGATTTCAGGATACGTATAGGTATGCTGAACCCTGAGCACCTGCACAGGTACATCGACAGACTGATAGATTGCTACAAAAGCGAAAAGGTATACAAGTTCATACATCTTCCATTGCAGTCGGGCAGCGATTCAGTGCTGAAAAGCATGAAGAGGAATTACTCCCCTGATGAATTCATAGGCTACGTAAAGGAGCTGCACTCAAAAATCAGGGGCATAAGCATATGGACAGATATGATAGTGGGCTATCCTACAGAAACAGAGTCGGATTTCATGCAGTCGATGGACATAATCGAAGAGATAAAGCCTGCAGTCACTAACGTATCGAAATTCTGGGAAAGACCGAACGCGCCTGCGAGGAAAATTGGAAAAATCAGGGACATTGAGATAAAGAAAAGGTCGATAAAAATGTCAAGGGCTGCAAAAGCCATCCAGTACAAGGAATTAAGGAAAGAAGTAAGCAAGACAGAAAAAATCATAATCACTGAAAAGCACAACCAGTCAAACATAGGCAGGGACGATTATTACAGGAATGTCGTGCTGAACGAGCCTGCAGAACTTGGCACTGTTGTAGAGGTAAGGATAACAGGCAATTCTTCAGTATGCCTTATTGCATCAAAGGTGTGATTTAGAAAGATATTTTAAGTTGAAAAATAAACGATTATCATGTATTCTGAGAAAATCCTTGCATTGTTCAAGAAGGACGGCATAGAAATAGGCGACAAAGTATCAATAACTGACTCACGCGGAGAAACTGAGGGAATACTCATGCCCAGGCCCGACGTCGGCGAAAGCGACATAATAGTGATAAAGCGCGATGACGGCTATAATGTTGGGATAAAGTATACGGCAAAAGCGAAAATAAAGAAGAAAGCAGCAAGGAAGCAGGAAGAACCCAAAAGCAGCCATGCCGCAATAAAATCTAATGCAAAACTGCCAAAGATATCGCTGCTTTATACAGGGGGCACGATAGGAAGCAAACTTGATTATGTTTCTGGAGGTGTCCGCACGCTCACAAAACCGGAAGAGCTGCTTGCCGAGGTTCCAGAGCTTTCAGGAGTGTCAGAAATTGAAGTAAAGAATGTAATGAACGTGTTCAGCGAGGACATCACGTATGTTGAGTGGCAGAAGATAGCCGAAGAAACCGCAGCTGCACTGAACAAAGGCTCAAGGGGAGTCATCATCACGCTTGGCACAGACACCATGCACTACACCGCCGCGGCCCTCAGCTTCATGCTTCAGGGACTGAATGCCCCGGTCATCATGACAGGCGCGCAGCGAAGCAGCGACAGGGGATCAAGCGACGCGTTCATCAACCTGTTATGTTCTGCATATGCTGCATCGAGGAGCGACATAGCCGAAGTCGCAATATGCATGCATGCTGATTCTTCGGACAGGGAGTGCATGCTCATAAGGGGCACAAAGGCTAGGAAGCTGCATACATCAAGAAGGGACGCCTTCAAGCCAGTGAACAACAGCCCTATAGCGCATGTTTCAAGGGGCGGTGAGATTAAATACTCTTCCGATTACAAAAAAACAGAAGACCAGAAAAGCAAGGTCACTGTCAAAGGTTTATTCGAGCCAAAAGTGTCTTTGCTGAAAGTGCATCCAAATTCATCGCCAGACGTGCTTGAATACCTCTCTGGGAAAGGGTACAGGGGAGTGATACTCGAAGGCACAGGACTGGGCCACACGCCAATGAATACGAAACACAAGGATTACAACTGGTCATCTTCGATAAAGAAAGCGGTAGACGATGGAATGATAATAGGGATGGCTTCGCAGTGCATATATGGAAGAGTCAACTCAAAGGTCTACAGCACAGCAAGGGAGCTTGCAAAGCTAGGAGTCATATACTGCGAAGACATGCTTCCAGAAACTGCATATGTAAAACTGGGATTCCTGCTTGGAAATTACAAACACGATGAAGCTACTGCTATGCTTGCCAAGAACATTGCCGGCGAGATAACCGAAAGGACTGAAGCGGACTGGACTGTAAGTGATTGAATGGCTCTCGATTACAAAGAGCTCGGATTCAAGTGCGGGCTCGAGATACACCAAAGGCTTGACACAAAGACAAAGCTCTTCTGCAGATGCAGCACCGATTCGAAGGACCAGAATCCGATTATGGAGATAGAGAGGTACCAGCGTGCAGTCGCAGGAGAGACGGGCCTTATAGACAGGTCGACGAGCTTCGAGAGCAGCAGGAAGCGCGAATTCAGATACAAAGTGTTCAGAAACACGACCTGTCTTGTTGACATAGACGAAGAGCCGCCGCACAGCCCGAATAAGGAAGCGATAGGCACTGCGTTGAGGATTTCAGCATACGTCGATGCAGATGTGCCGGATGAAATACAGCCTATGAGGAAGGAGGTGCTTGACGGAAGCGACCCAAGCGCTTTCCAGAGGAGCATGATGGTCGCATACGGGGGCAAGCTACAGGTAGGAAACAGGCTGATAAACATACCTTCTGTGTTCCTTGAAGAGGAATCGAGCGGGATAGAGGACACGAAGGGCGAGAAGGCGACTTACAGGACGGACAGGCTTGGCATACCATTGATAGAGGTCGACACCGACCCTTCGATAGCAAACCCTGCTGAGGCAAAGGAGGTTGCGAAGCAGATAGGACTGCTATTGAGGCTGAGCGGCAGGGCGCAGAGGGGCATAGGCTCCATAAGGCAGGATGTGAATGTGTCGATAAAAAGGGGCACGAGGGTCGAGATAAAGGGCCTTCAGGAACTCGACAGAATGGATTCGATAATAGAGAAGGAAGTGGAAAGGCAGCGCAATCTTGTAGAGATAATGGATGAGCTCAACAAAAGGAAAGCGTCAGTTGGAAAGCCTCAGGACATCACAAAAATATTCAAGGACACGAAAGCAGCGATAATAGACAACAGTATAAAATCAAATGGCGTAGTCCTCGGGGCAAAGCTAAATAAGTTCAAAGGGATTGTCTGCAGGGAGATCAACGAAGGCAAAAGGCTGGGCACAGAGATAAGCGAGTATACAAAGAAAGGCGGCGTGAAGGGGATAATACACAGCGACGAAAACCTTGAAAAGTACGGATTAACGGAAAAAGAGGCGGAAGAGATCAGGGCAGCGCTGAAAGCATCAGAAGATGACGCATTCATATTGATAGCTGCAGAGCAAGGGGCTGCTGAAAAGTCGATGGGCTATGCGCTGTTGCGAGCAGGGCTTGCCATTTCAGGAGTTCCGCCCGAAACAAGGAACGCAGAGCCGAATTCCGACACGACAAGGTTCATGCGCCCGCTTCCCGGTGGTTCGAGGATGTACCCTGAAACTGACATACTGCCTATAAGCATAGACCCTGGTTCATATGCGAAAATGAAAAAGGAGAAGCTCAGCATACAGGAGATAAGCAGGAAGCTTGAGGAAGAGATAGGCAACAAGCAATTGTCGGATCAGATGCTATGGTCCCATAATTTCCAGACGTATAATTACATAAAGGAAAATATTTCGGTGAAGCCGAATGTCATAGCAGGAATACTCCTTGAAAAACTCACTGAACTTAGGAGAAAAGGGATTCCTGCAGATGAGATAAGCGCCGAAGTGCTTCTTGAGATATTCAAAAGGTATGAAAAGGAAAAAATCACCAGGCTTGGCATAGAGGAAGTGCTGAAGCTGCTTCCGAAGTCACCTGCAGATATTGACAGACTGATAAAAACGAAGGGGCTGTCAAGGTTTACAAAGGCAGAGGTTGAAGAGATAGTAAGGAAGAACAAAGGGAAAGATGCAAACGACACAAGGAACAGGGTCATGTCGAAGCACAGGATAAATGTCGATGGAGAAGAGCTCAATTCCGCTATAAAAAAAGCATTTGGTGTGTGAATGGACTATGAGATTGTAGGAAGCAACATGCAGTACCTAAGGGTAAAGCTCAAGAAGGGAGAGAAGTTCTACGGCGACTCTGGGAACTTCATAAGCAAGACCAGCGGCACAGTGATGGCGCCCAAGCTTGCTGGCGGCATAGTGAGCGCGCTTGAGAGGAAATGGACCGGGGCAACGGCAATGCTCACCGAGTTCAATGCCAAGGACAGCGACGCATATGTATCGCTTTCAGGGGTTTACCCTGGCAAGATATATGCTGTAGACCTTGAAGAGGGCGAGGAGTTCGTGGCAGAGCATTATGCGTTCCTTGCAGCCGACGAATCCGTGAAATTCACGATGCAGGCTGTAAGCCTAGGCGCAGCATTCTTCGGCGGTGAAGGTCTGCTGTTCCAGAAGTTCATAGGCCCTGGCACAGTGGCGATACACGTTGTCGGTGACATAATAGAGTACCAGCTGGATGGGACGAAAAACATGGAGATCGACCCGGGGCACCTTGCAGGGTTCAGCGGCGGGGTGAAATACAGCGTCAAGTTTGTTGACAACATAAGGACCGCGATGTTCGGCGGCGTAGGATTATTCCTTGCGACAATGAGTGGAAACGGCAAGGTCATAACCCACAGCGTGTCAAGGCACAAACTCACATATGCGATATACAACGACGGCTTTGCGCAGGCGAAGAACAAGAAATGAGATGTTCCTGTGGCGACCGTATTCAGAGCGAAAGCGTTCCGTGTAGAGGAGATATTTCCCGTAATAAAGGGGAAAAGAGCAAAGTATGACGTTATAAGGAAGAGCGGCGCGTCGGTCATAGTGCCGATACTGCCTGATAAAAGAATACTGTTAGAGCGCCAGAAGCGGTACGTGATAAACCGTTTCATATACGAGCTGCCTGCGGGCACGATGGAAAAAGGCGAGAATCCTAGGAAAACGGCAGCCAGGGAGCTTGAGGAAGAGACAGGGTACAAAGCCAGGAGCATGAAACTGCTATTCAAGGGCTATTCCTCACCGGGGATTATGGACGAGATGCTATACTTCTATGTTGCAGAAGGCCTGTACAAAGGAAAAATGAGAAGGGAGCGTGACGAGATAATGACGCTCAAAAAGATATCGCTTGAAGAAGCGATAAAAATGATGAGGAACGGCACCATAATAGATGCAAAGACTATAGCAGGCATACTTTACTATGCAAACCTGTGCAGTCAGAATACCTCTCTTCTGTAGCTGTCATACGCCTTAAGTTCCTTCCTCAGCCCTTTATAATCGGCGCAGAGCGCACCGACCTGCTTCCAGAAACTTGCAGAGTGATTAAGTTCAATCGTATGCGCAAGCTCATGCGCCACTACATATCCCGCAACGCTGCTTGGAAGCATGCAGAGGTATCTGTTGAACCTCAGCTCATGGGAACTTGAGCAGCTGCCCCATTTGCTCCCCCTGCACAGCCGTATCCCTTTATACTTAATCCCTGACTGCTGCGCTTTTGCAGATGCGATATCTGATGCAAGCTTCAGGCTGTTCTCACCTAACCATCTGTCTACAAGATGCTCTGCAGAGCCCTTGCTGCCCGCGCCGAATATGACTGCGTCTTTTTCCGCATCTACTGAAATGCCTCTTGAATCTTTGAAAAGGGCAACGAATCTTCTGCCATTGAGATATATGGTGTTCCTGCCAAACAGCCTTACCGAATTCTTTATGCTGTTGTAATGCTTCTCTATCCAGCGGTTGTTCTCCTTTATCGCCTGTTCTGCCTTCCTTTCGCTGTCTGCCACAACAACTAACGTGTCGCCCCTGAAGCGCAGGTATGCATTCCTTATGCGCTTCTTCTCAATATACCTGCAGCTTATCCTGCTGCTGCCGACAACTATCCCATTCTCCATCATCTAGACCTGAGTATGTCGTATATCTTGTCAAGCAGAATACGTTCCTCCTCGCTGAGCAGCTCAGGCTTCTTGTACTTCAGCACGCTGATGCTCTCATCATTGAGGAAGGTGTAAAGGACTTCATTGTCCCTGACCTGCCTGCCGAATGTTATCTCATCTATTGATATTGCAACGCTCTCTCCCTTGCCGACCTGGGCTTTGTTGACTCCGTTGTCCTGCGCCTCTCTTATCCTTCCCAGCATGTCGCCGTTCTCCTTCATCATAAGGTAAGAGGGCTTTATCCTGCCTGCAATTACCTCAACTCCGAATACTGCTGGATGAGATATCCTGAAGCATGAGTTAGGCAGCACCCTAACCATCCCTGGGAGCGTGACATACTTTTCATAACCTTCCTTCTCAAGCGCCTTCTCGTTTTCCACCCACACCTTATAGTCGTCTATCAATTTGTATATTATTTCATCCTTTATGACGTTTATGCGGGTAGCCTCGCTCTCCATCTCGGCATCAGCCTCTATGCTGACATTGAATGCAAGGACTACTGCTCCCAACGGCTGCACCCCCCGCATCGCAAACGCGTCAAGAACGTCCCTTTTGTTGACATTGCCTATGTCCTTCTTGCCTATATTTACGTTTATGGATTTCAATAATCTTGAAAGCGCCTCCAAGCTGCCGATAGTGTCCGCCTTGAGTATTATCCCGGATTTGTCAACCTCGAATATCTCCGCCATCTCCTGTGCAAGCTCCTCCTTGTAGTCTTCAGCGCTCTCTGACACCACTTCGGAGCCTGCGATTGCATCTTCGAAGCCAGAGCCGCTTATCTTTATTCCGCAGGCTGCGCTTGCCGTGTCTACGTAGAAGAATTTGGACGATGAATCACGGAGCTCGCTCAGCGGCTTCGGCCTCAGCATAGCCCTTATCTTCGCGCTCTTTATCCCCGAAGGAGTTGCAAACGCAACGCTGTCGTTTATCTTAAGCGTTCCCTCGTAAAGTATTACGTCAAGGGTTGTTCCCAGGCCCCGCTCTTCCTTTTTTTCTATTATGCTGCCCCTTCCAGGCTCGTCAAGGTTCACCTCAAGGTTTTTGCCAAGGAACTTCTGGGAAAGCCCGGCGGTGTACATCAAGAGCTCTGCAACGCCTTCGCCTGTCTTTGCGCTTATCGGTATTATCGATATCTCTTTGGAAGGATCCTTTACCCTGTCAAATCTCTCGCTCCCGAAGCCTGTCGCGCTTAATGCGCCTATCATCTCGTAGAGCTTTGCCTCAAGAAACTCAACTGTGCTGTTCTGCTGTTCAGCAAGCGCTTCGATGAACGATGCCTTGCCTGTGTTTTTCCAGCCTGTTATAAGGTCTATCTTGTTTGCAGCTATTATGAACGGCGTCTTGTACTCCTTAAGTATGTCTATAGTCTCGTAGGTCTGCGGCTCGAAATTCTTTGTAACGTCGACTACGACTATTGCAAGGTCGGAGACTGCGCCGCCCCGTTTCCTAAGATTGGTGAATGCCTCGTGCCCAGGGGTGTCTATGAAAAGCAGCCCCGGTATGACTATCTGCGCATTCATCCTGCTGAGCATTCCCTTGCATATTTCCCTAATCGCGTCCGCAGGCACCTCGCTCGCGCCGATATGCTGAGTTATCCCGCCTGCTTCCTTTCCAGCCATCCTCGTATTCCTTATCCTATCCAGTAGCGTTGTCTTGCCATGGTCCACATGCCCCATGACCGTTATTATCGGCTGCCTTATCATAAAAATCACCTTTCATAGCCATTTAAGAGTTTAAGATTGCCATTCAGGACAATCGGCTGCATGCCTTTAATCTCAGGCTTATAT
>DAIDAD010000025.1 GCA_027310795.1 Candidatus Micrarchaeaceae archaeon
GAAGAGCGCTGATGAAAGGAAGAAAAGGGACAATGAAAGAATCGCTGAGATCGGCAAAGAGATGAAGCAGCTCTCCGTAAAGGATTACTCAAAGCTTGCAAACCTGAGGGAGATGCTTGGAATAGAAGCACAGCGCGCAGATGTTGCATCTGAATTCAAGCGGACGGAGAGCACATTCATAATAGAGGGATGGGTGCGGAAGGTGAATGTGGAAAGGCTAAAGGAAAGATTATATTCAGTGACTGATAAAAGGTGCGTCCTGGAAGAGATAGGCGCGGGAGAGGAACTTGCCCCTACTAACACCAGAAGGCCAGGTTTCCTCAGGCCGTTCGACTATCTTGTGAGCTTTTACTCCGTGCCTAGAAGCGACGAGATAGACCCCACATGGATCTTCATATTCTCTTTTCCGATATTCTACGGGCTGATGGTGACCGACGTGGGCTATGGCATAGCCTCGCTTCTTCTTGCAACATGGATAACGACAAGGACGGATCCTGAGGGACTCATGTACAACACTGCAAAGGTATGGCAACTCAACTCAGTTGCTGCAATCGCCTTTGGACTGCTCTCGAACCAGTGGTTCGGATTCCAGCTCAACAGCTATGTAGGCATTGCGCAGGGTGCATTCGACTGGCTGAAGAACACGCCTGCGCTCGTTGCGATAACCGTGATATTCGGAATCGTGCAGGTAATCATCGGACTGGCGATAGGGATAATAAACAGCTACAACCACGGGCACAAGAAGATAGCAGCTGCAAAATTCACTTCAATACTCGTCATCGTATTCGGCACCATAGCTGTTGCAGGGGCATTCTTCAGCGCTTTCACAGGGGCGATAGTGCCGGTGTCTGGTGCGGTTGCCGTTATATCACTGCTTGCAACAGGCGTACTGAGCGGCAGCGAAGCGACTGAGATCACGAACCTTATAACGCACCCTCTTAGTTATGCAAGGCTTATGGGCTTCGGCCTTGGCAGCGTGATAATCGCCTTCCTCATAGACATGGCATTCACGCCGCATCTCGGCACAGGCGCCATAGGAATAATGCTCTTCGTGGTTTATGCCGTAATATTTATAGCTTTGCACTTCCTTAATATGGTGCTAGCGATATTTGAGGGCATTGTGCAGGGAGTAAGGCTGAACTTTGTCGAGTTTTTCTCAAAATTCTACATAGGAAACGGGATACCGTTCAGACCTTTCGGTTATAAAAGAATCCATACCAAGGAATAATAGTAAATATAGGTGATTTGTTTGGCAATAGACATGAATGCTGCGATAGCTGCGATAGGTGCAGGCATCGCAATAGCAGGAGGCGCAATAGGAACAGGGGTTGCGCAGTCAGGGATAGGAAGCGCAGGCCTTGGCCTGATAGCAGAGAAGAAGGAGAACCTCGGGATAGTGCTGCTGTTCTTCGTAATACCAGAGACGCTCCTGATATTCGGGTTCGTCATAGCCATACTGATAATGCTGACAGCAGGAATCATATGATGACTTCATGACCCTGGAAGCGATAAGGAAGAGCTTGGAAAAGGAGGCAGGTTCCAAGGCTTCCGACATGGAGAAAGAGGCCTCGGCAGAAGCGGAGCGCATAATAAGCGATGCGAAGCAGCGCGCCAAACAGGTCGCCAATGAGATAGAGGCACGGGCTGCAAATGAAATGGAGAAGATGCAGATGGAGAGCAGGGCATCCGCAGACATAGAAGCAGGAGCGATGCTCCTTGAGGCGCAGGGCGAGGCCGTCGAGCGCTCCCTCAGGAATGTAATGTCGGCGCTTTCAAAGGAAATAGGGAAGACCGATATGAAGAAGCTCCTTGAGAAAGGGCTCAAGGAATTCGAGAAATCTTATGGCAGCAGGGGATTAATCATAAGCGTCAGCAAGAAGAACGCCGCTATCGCAAAGGGCCTCGGGGCAAAGGTCGAATACATGGATGACAACGGTTTTGTCATAACAACTGAAGACGGCAAGATAGCACTGAATGCAAGCGCAGAGAGCCTGCTTGCATCTGAAAAGGGCAGTGCAAGAAGCCTGGTGTACGAGGGTCTTTTCGGCAAGCCACATGCCCACGTTCCTTCTGCAGTGAGAAAGAAGAACACCAAAAAAGTAAGGGCACGCACAAAGGCAAAGGGCAAGAAAAGAAAAAAAGGTAGATGAGATATGCTGACAGGATCCGCGGCTGCAAGACGCTATGGCTATTCCAGTGCAAGGGCAAGAGCGATGGGCAGCGAGCTTCTCAGCGGCAAGGCTATGCAGGAAGTGATGAATGCAAAGGACGTAAGCTCGATGCTGTATGTTCTGTACCAAGGGACGTTCAAGAAGGACATAGAGGAATTCGGCGGCCTGAGCATAAAGCATGAACTGATAGACTTTGCACTGAGCAGGAACCTTGCAAAGAGCGTGAGCAAGCTTGTGCAGATCTCGCCTACGACGGAGAGGAAGCAGATACGTGCGGTGGTGGGCAGGTGGAACCTCTCGAACGTGAAGATAGCGATAGAGGCGAAGGAAAGGAAGCAGTCCTATGATGATGTTGCAAGATACATCATAGATTACGGGATCTACGACGCACAATTTGTAAGGGAAGCGATGCGCGAGGAATCTGTCGAGGGCATGCTTGCCAGGTTCATGATAAATTCGCCTTACAGAAGCATACTCGCGGAAGCGCTTGAGACGTACAAGAAGACGAAGAGCGTGACACATGCTGTTGCAGAGATAGACAGGGGTTACTACCAGATGCTTGGCAGCGTGATAATAGGATTAAGGGTACTCGACAACGAAGCAGCGCGAGTAGTGAAGATGGAAGTGGACATGGCGAACATATTATTCATGATAAAGGCGAAGAGGCTCATGCTGAAGTTCCAGGAGGTGAGCCCGTATCTCATAAGCACAGGCAACCTTCCCCTGCACGAGCTGGAGCAGATATACAGCAACAGTAAGGACATAGAGGCGATGGTTTTGCAGGTGAAGCAGTATGACCTGAAGAGCGCGCTTGATGTTTACAGGAACGGCAAGGCAAAGCAGCTCCTTGTCTTTGAAATAGGGCTGAAGAACAGCATATTCGAGAGCAGCATAAGACTCCTTGGGCACAGGATATTGTCCTTCGGAGCGATACTCGCTTATGCATACAAGAAGGAGCTTGAGATATTCACCCTTAGGATACTCATACAAGGAAGAATATACGGATTGACAAAAGAGGAGATGCAGAGGTTGTTGGTTTGGAAGAGCGGTTGAACAGGTACAAGATAGCTATGGTCGGCAACAGGCTCATGTCCTTAGGCTTCAGGCTTGGAGGCATACCGGAATCATACGAAGCTGCAGATGAGAAGGCAGCAGAGAGTTCACTTAAGTCGCTCCTTGACAGGGATGACGTAGGCATAATAATAATTACTTCAGGAATAAAGAAGCTGGTAAAGGAGAGGAGGCTGCAAGAGGCAATATCCGGAAGCATACTCCCGCTCATAGTGGAGATACCTGAAGAGGACCAGGAGCAGGAAGAGGACACATTGCGAAGCCTCATAATGAGAGCAATAGGGATAGACATTACAAAGAGCAATTAGGTGATTTGATTGGGAATTATTGAAAAGGTCTCAGGTCCGCTCGTCGTTGCAAAGGACATGCTCGGAAGCAGCATGTACGATGTAGTAAAAGTTGGAAAGGACTCGCTCGTCGGAGAGATAATACAGTTGAACGGGGAGAAGGCGGTAATACAGGTATATGAGGACACTACTGGAATGGGCCCTGGAGAGGCCGTAGAGTCTACCGGCGTTCCGCTCTCCGTAGAACTGGGCCCTGGAATACTGAGCAACATATACGACGGAATACAACGGCCGTTGGAAGTGATAAGGTCGAAGAGCGGCGCGTTCATAGAAAAAGGGATAGTCGCGGACCCGATAGACAAGAAGAAGAAATGGAAATTTGTCCCTGAGAAAGGGATGAAGGCAGGAAGCATTGTAAAAGAAGGGGAGATAATCGGCTATGTTCAAGAAACTGAGCTGATAAAGCACTATATAATGGTGCCTTACGGGATAAGCGGCAGGATAAAATCCATAAAGCAGGGGAGCTTCACTGTAGACGATTCTGTTGCAAAGGTCGATTTGAAGAATAAGGTTTTCGACATAAAGATGTCACAGGTCAGGCCGGTCAGAAAGGCCTCTAAATTCAAGACGAAGTTCAGGTCTGACGAACCGCTGGTCACAGGCCAGAGGATAATAGACACGCTCTTCCCTGTTGCAAAGGGAGGGACTGCCGGAGTTCCTGGTCCGTTCGGGGCAGGAAAGACAGTTATACAGCACCAGCTTGCGAAATATGCGGACAGCGACATCGTGGTTTATGTCGGTTGCGGAGAGCGCGGCAATGAGATGACTGAGATACTGACAGAATTTCCAGAGCTCAAGGACCCGCGCAGCGGAAGGCCACTCATGGAGCGCACGGTACTAATAGCGAACACAAGCAACATGCCTGTGGCTGCAAGGGAGGCGAGCATATACACAGGAATAACGATTGCTGAATACTTCAGGGACATGGGATACAGCGTTGCGATAATGGCAGATTCCACTTCGAGATGGGCAGAGGCGATGCGAGAGATCTCTTCAAGATTAGAGGAGATGCCTGGCGAAGAGGGCTATCCCGCATACCTTCCGAAGAGGCTTGCCGAGTACTATGAAAGAGGTGGAAAGGTCGAATCCCTTTCAGGGAAGATAGGCTCTGTAACGATAGTAGGCGCAGTCTCGCCTCCGGGCGGCGACCTTTCAGAGCCTGTGTCGCAGGGAACACTTAGGGTGGTGAAGGCATTCTGGTCCCTTGACGCAGCGCTTGCGAGCTCAAGGCATTTTCCATCGATAAACTGGCTATCCAGTTATTCTCTTTATCTTGATTCGCTTGCGGGCTGGTATGACAAGAACGTTGACAAGGAATTCATGGCTGCAAGGAAGGAGTGCATGCAGATACTGCAAAGAGAAGCAGAGCTGAAGGACATCGTGCAGCTTGTCGGCGCAGAAGCGCTGCCCGACCACGAACGGCTTGTGCTCGAGGTAGGGCGCATGATAAGGGAGAATTTCCTCAGGCAGAGCGCATTTGATGAAGTAGATGCGTACACAAGCCTGAAGAAGCAGTCGTTCATGCTCAGGTCCATGCTCAACTTCTCAAGAAAGGCAGAAGAAGCGCTGAAGTCTGGCGCTACGACCGACAGGATATCCAAGATGGCAGTGGTAGCGCAGATTGCAAGGATGAAAGAGGTCAAGGAAACTGACGTCGACAGATATGAGAAGAAGATAGCTGAAGATATAAACAGGGAGCTTGGCGCAATAGTTGCAGAGTACAAGGAATCGGAAAAGGGATGATTTCATGAAATTCGAGATAGAGTTCAAGACAATAGAGAATGTTTCAGGGCCGCTGGTGGTGGTCGGCAGGCAGGGCAATGCGAAGTACAATGAGATAGTCAAGATAAGGCTGCATGACGGCGAAGAGAGGCTCGGCCAGGTTCTCGAGACAACTGAAAAGAGCGCAGTTGTCCAGGTATTCGGACCTACGAACGGGATAAACATAAGCAACACTTCGGTATCATTCCTCGGCGAGACCTTCATGACAGGCGTGGGCGAGAACATGCTTGGCAGGATATTCGACGGCCAGGGCAGGCCGAGGGACAACGGGCCTCTGCCTGCATATGACCAGCGCAGGGACATAAACGGTTATCCGATAAATCCGGCTTCAAGGGCGATGCCGAGCGATTTCATAGAGACAGGCGTGTCTTCAATAGACGGGCTTGACACGCTTGTAAGAGGGCAGAAACTGCCGATATTCTCGTCTTCAGGTCTGCCGCACAATGAATTGACTGCGCAGATAACGAGGCAGGCTTCCGTGAAGAACCAGAGCGAGGGCTTCGCAGCGGTGTTCGCAGGCATAGGAATAACATATGACGACGCGCAGTATTTCATAAACGAGTTCAGGAAGACAGGCACTTTCAAGAGGACTGTTGCTTTCATAAACCTCGCGGACGACCCGAGCATAGAACGCATAATAACCCCAAGGCTTGCCCTTGCGACTGCCGAGTATCTTGCATACGACGCAGGCATGCACGTGCTTGTGATACTCAACGACATGACAAATTATGCAGAGGCTTTGCGAGAATTGTCAAGCGCGAGGGAAGAAGTTCCTGGAAGGAGAGGCTATCCTGGTTACATGTACACGGACCTTGCGAGCATATACGAGCGCGCAGGGATAATAAAAGGAAGGAAGGGCAGCATAACCCAGCTCAACGTGGTGACCATGCCCAGCGACGACATAACACACCCGATACCAGACCTCACCGGTTATATAACGGAAGGGCAGATCTTCCTGAGCAGGGAGCTTACAAACAAGGGCATCTATCCGCCGGTGCAGCCCCTAGGTTCATTGTCAAGGCTCATGAACAACGGGATAGGGAATGGCAAGACAAGAGAGGACCACAGAGGGGTTGCAGACCAATTGTACGGCGCGTATGCAAAGGCGCAGGATGCGAAGAGCCTGAGCGCGATAGTCGGCGCAGAGGCACTGTCTGACAGCGACAAGATGTACATGCGCTTCGGCGAAGAATTCGAGAACAGGTTCATCAGGCAGAGCATATACGAGAGAAGGACCATAGAGGACACTCTAGATATTTCATGGGACCTGCTGTCTTCTCTGCCTGAGAGCGAGCTCACGAGGATAAAGTCCGATTACATATCAAAGTACTATAAGAAGGGCAAGTGAAATGGCAAAGATAAACCCTACAAGGATGAACCTGATAAACCTTAAGAAGAGGGTCGTCATAGCAAGGAAGGGTTATTCCATACTGAAAAGGAAGAGGGAGGTGCTTGTGATAGAGTTCCTGAAGCTGCTCAAGGAATCGAAAGAATCAAGGAAAGAACTGAACGAGATAATCAAGAATTCGTACAGGACTGTTGCGATTGCGTCTTCTTATATCGGCAACTTCGAGCTTGAAGAAGTTGCGATGCACATAGAACAGGAAGCGGGGATAACAATGAAGATAAAGAACATCATGGGCGTCAGGATACCTGCCATAAACAGGCTTGTTGAGGACCAGGGATACAGCCCGATCATGCTGCAGACGAGCCTCGCGGCTGACGACATAAATGAATCGTTCAGGAAGGCGGTAGGCTCTGTCGTTGACGTGGCGCAGAGGGAGCAGAGCCTCAGGAGGATAGCGATAGAGATAGACAAGACAAAGCGCAGGGTCAACGCGCTTGACTACAAAGTGATACCTGGCATGCTTGCTGAGACGAAATACATTAGAATGAGGCTTGAAGAGATAGACAGGGATACGTTCTCGGCGCTGAAGCACGTGAAGAAGAAGCTCGCGAGGAATGCAGGATGAATGCATGCTTGTTCAGCGGAGGCAAGGACTCGACTCTTGCACTCCACAAGGCGGTAAAGATAGGCATATCAATAGACCTTTTAATAACGATGAGGCCTGAGAACCAGTACAGCTACATGTTCCATTATCCCAATGTAGAACGCACATCACTGCAGGCAGAGTCGCTTGGAATAAAACAGGTATTTTCACATACAAAGGGCGAAAAAGAGCTTGAATTGAATGACCTTGAACAGGCGCTGGAAGACAACGATGTAAAGGTGCTTGTCACAGGCGCAACATACAGCTCCTACCAGGCTGACCGGATAAACGGCATATGTAGGAAGCTTGGGATAGATTCTATTGCTCCGTTATGGCACATAGAGCCGGTGGAAGAGCTGAACGAGCTTTCAGGAACATTCAATGCAATAATAACGTCTGTTTCTGCAGAGGGCTTTGACGAGAGCTTTCTCGGAAAGAAGATAGATTCAGGGATGATAAGCAGATTGCAGGAATTGAACAGAAAGTACAAGATAAACATGCTTTTTGAAGGCGGAGAGGCAGAGAGCTTCGTGCTTGACGCCCCATTATTCAAAAAAAGGATTGTAATAGATGATGCAAGATCTGAATGGAACGGGAGCAGCGGAAGGTATCTGATAGAAAAGGCGCACCTTGAAAAGAAATAGTATTTATTTATAGACGTTGAGCTCGTATGGGATTTGTTGGTTTAATGGAGTTATTCTCAAATTCAAGCGGTTATGCAGGCAATCCTGTTGAGGAGCAGGACATGATAGCCAGGGCCCTGATCAAGAAAGGCAAAAAAGTGATAAAGATTAACAGAGGGGACCCTGCAGTATATTTCAAGACCCCGAAATACATCGTTGACGCTTATGT
>DAIDAD010000026.1 GCA_027310795.1 Candidatus Micrarchaeaceae archaeon
ATATTATAAACTTAAAGCAGAAGAGGTATCCGTGTGGTTTAATTGGCTGACAAATCGATTGAGACAAGCGTAGACAAGCTTGTCAGCTATCTCAACAAGAACGGCGAGACTGAGGTCACAACCTTGTCATCTAATCTTGGCATAGGAGAAGAAACGATGACAGATCTGGTCAAGATACTCGAGAAGGCAAGCATAGTGAAGATAACTTACAAGCTGGGGAAGATGTACGTAGCTCCAGCCCCCACGGCGTCTAAATCCGCAGATGTGATAGAGGCGCAGAAGAAGGTCGAAGAGGTGAAGAAGGCTGACATTACAGCAGACGTGTCCGCGCAGGACGCTGTGCTTCAAAGAGTGACGAAACAGGCTGAGGATTATTCGAAGAACATGAAGGGCATAGAGGACGCGTTCCAGAGCAAGAACAAGCAGATGTACAATTCGATAAAAAGGATCTCCGAGATAGAGCGCAGGGTGGAAAAAGCGTACAAGAAGATAGAGGGGAGGAGGGCGGAGCTGGAGAAGCTGCAGGCTGTGATAGACGCGAGCCTCAAGGACATCAACAAGTATTCCGAGAGCGTGGGCAAGTTCAGCATGGACAGCACGGGCGCAAAATCAATGATACAGGACATAAGGAACGAGATAAGCATATTCAGAGAAGGCATGAACACATTCAACAAATCTATAGACAAGAGCATAGCCGACTACAGGAAGAGCTCGAAGGAAATGTCCAGCAAGATAGAAGTCAAGATATCGGAGCTGCAAGAGCTCGCGAAGCTTGAAGGCCAGCAGATAGACGTGATTCAGGGGCAGAGCTCCAAGTACTACAAGGACTCGAGGCTGAGCGGACAGCGCGCTGCGAAGCGTGCGGAGCGCTTCGTCGACGAAATAGCAAGGTACAGGAACGAGCTTGACGCGATAACAAAAGCGTCGGAAGCAGACTTCAACTACATAAAGAAGAACATCTCAGAGATAAACGCAAAGATGGGGTCCGGCGCAGTGCTTGCATCAGGCATAGGCGACATACGGGCGGACATAGACAACATAAAGGAATCGTCTGTGGGCCTGCAGAAGGAGCTCGATGCCATACTCGAAGGAATAAGGAGGATCCCGCAGAAGATGAGCGACGAGAAAAAGGACGAGAAAATGCTGGGGCTCGTGGCTAGGGCGAAGAAGACCAAGGAATTGCTTGACAGCATAGCCTCGCAGGCAGACGATCTGAGCAAGAAGGTGGAGGGGCTGGGCAGGTAGGTGTGTCTTTGGCTGAGAAAAAAGAGGCTTCTGAAGAAACGGACATCTCCAAGAACAAGGGTCCGCAGCCCGATTCACAAGGCGTGTATGAAACGTACACGCTCAACGTACAGGGCATGAAGGCAGTCATCAACATAATCGACAAAGGAGAGTTCGTACCGATATACGAGGTCTCGATGCCGGGAATAGGAGACGCGACAAGAATACTGCTCATGTCGATAAAGCCCGAGCTGCTCTCACTCGTGCCCATAGACACTTCGAAAGTAACAGACCCGGAATACATGGATAAGATAAAGGGCAAGTACGTCGAGGCAGCCAACCTGATAATAAACAAGTACCTGCCAGACACTGAAGAATCTGTGAAGAACGCGCTCATCTCTTACATAAAGAACATGATGCTCGGCATGGGCGACCTGGAGGTATTCATAGCTGACGAGCATCTTGAAGAGATTACAGTAAACACGTCGAAGGAGCCCATATGGATATTCCACAAGAGGCTGGGATGGTGCAAGTCTAACGTGAGGATATTCGACGAAGCGACAATCTACGATATCTCGGAGCACATAGGAAGGCTTGTGGGGAGGCAGATAAACAACATAGCGCCGCTTATGGACGCGGAGCTACCCGATGGCTCAAGGGTGAACGCAACTCTGTTCCCGATATCGCAGAAGGGCAATACGATAACGATAAGAAAATTCTCGAAGAACCCATGGACCATGCCCCTGCTCATAAAGAGCAAGGAGGTGTCGCCAGAGATCGCATCGCTGATATGGCTCTGCATACAGAACGAGATAAGCCTCATAGTCTCAGGCGGGACCGCCAGCGGGAAGACCAGCTTCTTGAACGCGATGTCGATATTCATGCCCGCTAACCGCAGGGTCATAACAATAGAGGAGACGAAGGAGCTGACGATACCCGACTTCATACAATGGGTGCCCATGCTTACGAGGCAGGCGAACCCCGAAGGAAAGGGAGAGATAGTGCTCTACAACCTCATGATAAACGCGCTCAGGCAGAGGCCCGATATAGTGATAGTAGGGGAGATACGAACGAAGAACGACGCGCAGACGCTCTTCGAAGCGGTCCACACAGGCCATTCTGTATACGGCACGCTGCACGCAGACAATTCCCAGGACGCGATAATCAGGATGACGAACCCGCCCATAGAGATACCTAAGATCATGCTCAATGCGATAGGCGGCGTAGTCGCGCTCTTCAGGCACAGGAGATTAGGGATAAGAAGGCTCTTTGAATTCGGAGAAATTGAGAGGAACGGCGATGCGAACGTGGTCTACAGGTGGAACCTGAGGTCAGACGCTTTTGTGCAGGTCTCGGACCTCACAAGGCTTGTAGACACGATATCGATGTACAGCGGCTACACGAAGAACGAGATAGCCGATGACATAGGCGAGAAGTCGAAGATACTGGAATGGATGATCAGGAACGATGTCACATCTGTCAACGAGACGTGCAGCGTCATAGCAAATTACTACAAGAACAAGGAGAAGGTGCTGCAGATAGTGGACGACAAGGCGAAGTACGACCCAAACGTATTCAAGGTCTCGAAAGCCGAATAGGTAGTAAAGGGATTTAAACTTTATCAGGGCTATTTGATTGTGCCTACATGCCATATTCCAAACCGAAGATAAAAAACAAGGATTCAAACATATTAGTGCTAGCCATAGACATAGACAACGACCTCTACAGGAAGACGAGGATAAGCGGGCCGCTGATGGGCAGGGTGCAGAACCTCAACGGCGCGACCCAGCTTGCGCTCGCCGACCCAGAGGATTCTGATTCCAACACGATGTTCTATGCTGTGAAGCTGTACGACAAACTGAAGGAGGAGGGCTATTCCGTCGAAATGGCGACAATAACCGGCGCGGAGACGGAGGGTTATGAAGCTGACAAAGAGGCGGCAAGGCAATTAGAGCTTGTACTCAACAAGTACAAGAGCGAAGAGTGCATATTCATAACTGACGGGCCGAGCGACGAGAGGATCCTTCCTGTGATACAGTCGAGGATAAAGATAAGCAGCGTGCAGGTCGTGAAGATAAAGCAGGCTGCGGGCGTCGAGAACACATATTTCACGATTGTGGAGAAGCTCAAGGAGCCGCACTTCGCAAGGACAGTATTCGGATTGCCGGCGGTGATACTATTGCTGTTTGCGATAAGCTACTTCATAGGCGCTGGCTGGACCCTTCCTGTGGCGCTGATAGGCGTATACCTGCTTTCAAAGGGATTCGGATTGGAAGAGGAATTAATAAACTCGTTCAAAGGCTTAGGATTCAGCATAGACCGCATGTCCTTTGTCTTTTACATAAGCGCCATACTGTTCTTCATAACAGGACTATTCATAGCGGCGAACAACTACGCTGCAAAGCTCATGATCACAGGCAACCAAGTGACTGCGATAGCATACATGGTAGAAGGCTTCCTGACGATACTCCCTATAATACTTATACTATACCTGATAGGCCGCATGATAGACGTCAGGGATGCAAGGTACTATTTCAGGACCTTCAGGTATGCTGTCTTCATAGGCTCCGCGATAATACTATGGACACTGCTATATTCATTCACTGAATGGTTTATAGGCCAGATATACTTCAGCCAGCTTGTCGACTTCATAATAATTGCGATACTCATCGGGGCGTCAGTGTCAGGTGCATCAAGGTTCATGCGCAGGCGCGTCATAAGGAAGAAGAACCTGAAGGGCAAGATAGTGGTGAATGACCTCGGCGCTATGATAGGAAAGATAGCTGGCATAGACCTCAAAAGGGGCAGGATGATAATAAACACGGGTTTCGGCAACCCGATAACATACAGCGTTGACAAGATAATAGACCTTTCTGACAAGGTAATAGTCAAGCAGTGAACAGGTAATCATATGAGGGGCTTTGCCGAGAAGAAGCTGCCTGGGGAGAAGCTCGTCTCAGTGTCCGTCGAATACGACGACAAGATAAAAAGGATAGAGATAACGGGGGATTTCTTCGTGCACCCAGAGGCAAAGCTAGTTGATATAGAAAAAGCGCTCAATGGTATTCCGTTGTCGATGAACGACATGGAAATAGAACAGATGATAAACAGCGTGGCGGACAGCGGGTCCATAAAGCTGATAGGGATATCCGCAAAGTCCATAGTGGCAGCGCTGAGGCTTGCTACAAAGAGTGATTTTTGATGATGCGCGTCCTTCCCTACGCTTCTAACAATGCATACATGAATATGGCCATAGACCACACGCTCCTTGAATCTGTATCCTCAGAAAAATCCCCGATGGCGCTGAGGCTCTACAGATGGGAACCTGGCGCAGTGTCGATAGGCAGGTTCCAGTCGATGGAAAGGGAGGTCAACACGGAGAAGTGCAAAGCCCTTGGAATAGACTTCGTAAGGAGGATAACTGGCGGCGGAGCGGTCTACCATGATTCAGACGGGGAGATCACATACAGCATAATCGCAAAGGAAAAGGAATTGCCGAAAGGAATACCTGAATGCTACAAATGCGTGTCAGGTTTCATAATAAAGGCGCTGTCGAACCTTGGGATAAGGGCGGAGTTTGCGCCGATAAACGACATAACAGTCAATGGGAAGAAGATATCAGGGAATGCGCAGACGAGAAAAGAGGGCGCTGTGCTGCAGCATGGCACGATATTATACAAGGCAGAGATAAGGAAGATGTTTGCGGTTCTTAACGTCAGTGGAGAGAAATTGTCTGACAAGATGATAAGCTCAGCAGAGGAGCGTGTGACAGACGTTGCATCAAATTCCAAGGCGACTATGGGCCAGCTGCACGAGGAGCTGCTCAGACAATTCACAGAGGGAAAAGACCCTGTCTATTCAGAGCTTACAAATGAAGAGAAAGAAAGGGCGGTGGAGCTTGCAGAGACGGTGTACGGCACAAAGGAATGGAACTTCAGCAGATAACCTATAAAAACAGCAACAGCATCAGTATAGCAGGTAAACGCATGGCGGAGAACCCAAAAGCAAAAAAAGCAATGGAGATGCTTTCAAAAGGCATAAACCCGTACCCGTATTCATACAAAAGGACGGCGACAGCTGTGCAGATAACATCAGAATTCAGTTCAAGGGAAGGCAGCAGGGCGAGCATCGCGGGAAGGATAATGCGGCTCAGAAGAATGGGGAAGATAGTGTTCATGGACCTTCTGGACCAGACTGGCAAGCTGCAGGTGATACTGCGCGACAATGTAATCGACAAAAGTTCTGCAGAGGTGTATGGATTCCTTGACATAGGAGACATAATAGGCGCGGAGGGAAAAATCATAAAGAGCGAAAGAGGCGAGATAAGCATAGAGGCAAAGTCCATAGAGATGCTAGCAAAGTCATTGAAAGAGCTGCCTGACAAGTTCCATGGGATAAGCGACACTGAATTGAGGTACAGGAAGAGATCCCTAGACCTCATAATGAACGCAGAGACGAGGAAAATATTCTTTGCAAGGACCAAGATACTCGATTACATAAGGTCGTTCCTGAACAGCAGAGACTATATGGAAGTGGAGACGCCTGTTCTGCAGGCTACATACGGCGGCGCAAACGCAAAGCCTTTCACGACTTACTACAATTCATTGGAATCAGACTTCTACCTCAGGGTGGCAAACGAGCTTTACCTCAAAAGGCTGATAATAGGCGGAATAGAGCGCGTTTACGAATTTTCAAAGGACTTCAGGAACGAGGACATAGATTCGTCGCATAATCCCGAGTTCACAATGCTGGAATTCTACGAAGCATACAAAGACTATGAAGATTTCATGGGACTGACTGAGGAACTACTATCAGGCCTTGCAAAGCACATCCACGGGTCGCACACGGTGAAGTACCAGAACAGCGAACTGAACTTCAGGCCGAAATTCAAGAGAGTGTACTGGGTCGAGGAGCTGAAGAAAAGGTCGGGCATAGACATATCCGAGATGACGGATGAACAGGCAAAAGGGATAGCAAAGAAGGAAGGCCTTGAGACGGAGATACTGAACAACTATCATGTTGCAGACTCGCTGTTCGACAAGTACATAAAGCCTGAACTGAAGGATCCGACGTTCGTTGTCGATTTCCCGGCATACATGTGCCCCCTGACAAAGGACAAGCGTGGGAACAAAAAGCTCAGCGAGAGGTTCGAGCTTTACATAAACAACATGGAAGTTGCAAACTGCTATTCTGAACTGACAGACCCCACCGAGCAAAGGAAAAAGTTCGAGGAGCAGGAACAGGAGAGGCAGAGCGGCGACGCGGAGGCACCGCCATCCGACAAGGAGTTCATAGAGGCTATAGAGTACGGCATGCCTCCGACTGCTGGCTGCGGAATAGGCATAGACAGGCTGGTCATGCTCCTTACAAACGCGCCATCTATAAAAGAGGTCATACTCTTCCCTGCTGTAAGGCCTGAGGAGAAGAAAGCCCAGAAGAAGGCGAAGGGCAAATAAAGATTTTGTCCATATCCATTCGTCACAGGACAGACGAATATTCGTTTATCGTCCAATAACGCCTTTTCCTTTATAAATGACAATCTGCTACCTTCTTGCGTCCAAAGTGAGACGCATGATAGGAATAATGAACAAGAAAAGTGATAAGGGAGAAGTGTGCATGACCAGCAGCTTTGCAACGCAGTCTGATGCAAAGGAGATAACGAACTTCATAAACGAGGCATCGCGGGCCACGAATGGCAGGGTCGCACCTACATACACTGCTGAAGTGATGGAGCAGATAAGCACAGCAGCTGTCATCATGCGCGACATGAACAGCAATAAGATATTAGGATACAACGGCTCTTCAACGATAGGAAGGTACAACAACGCGCCTGTGGTTGCAATACTGCCCGGCATATCATCGGAGGGATTCGTCGGCCATGCTGTCAACGGCGAGGCAAAGGCGATAATAATAGACAGCATAAGGGATAAGCATCCCGATGCTGTGATAATAGCGATGAAAAGGGAGGCGAATGCGAACAACGGCAAGCTCGAGGCGATAAAGGAGCTAGGTTTTGTATCGCACAAAGGACTAGAAATCGTAGACAATTACAGAAATGACGCGTACATGGAGCAGTTCAACATATCCGACAACTTCTGGGACTTTGTCAAGAAATCAGCAGCAGGGGACAGGGTATGGATAGGCATTCAGACAAAGGACACGTATGACGCTTATTCTGCCGGCTTCGGAAAGCCGAAGGAGGCGCAGCAGCATATCATTGAAGAGAGCTCCAAAAAGCTGCTCTCTTCGATGTTCAGGAACGACTCTGCTCTGCCAGAGCTAAGGGCATAGGCGCAAGAAAGGATTATAAGGATAATAAACAGATTGTATCAGGCGCCAGGGTGGCAGAATCCGGTAACGCGTACGCCTGGAAATACTGCTCGAGAGCGTATGGCTCGCAAGGGCCATTTGGGTTCAAACGCCGTTCAGGCATTGCCTGAGCCGCTGAAACTCCCAACCCTGGCGTATCTAAAAATTATATCAGAAAAAGAACAAATAGGCTAATTCTCAAAACAGGCGCACACGAAAGTCAGACACCCATGCCTGTGGCTATGGTTCATTAAAAAGAAAAATGAAATGTAGCCTTGAGCTTTGATCAGAAAGACGCGAATGCTGATTCTGCACACAAATAATGTTTGAGGTGATCTATCCGCAGGTTCCCCTACGGATACCTTGTTATGCCTTAGCCCCCCTCACAGAACCTTAATTCGAAAGCATCTAAAAGATGCTGCCTCACTAAGGCCCTACTTGGATGACTTGGCAGGCGGTGTGTGCAAGGAGCGGGGACATATTCACCGCTCGTTGGTGACAAGCGATTACTAGGGATTCCAACTTCATGAGGGCGAGTTTCAGCCCTCAATCCGAACTTTAGTTAGTTTTGGGGGATTGGCTCTTCCTTTCGGAGTTGCTACCCATTGTACTAACTTCTGTATGCCGCGTGTAGCCCTGG
>DAIDAD010000027.1 GCA_027310795.1 Candidatus Micrarchaeaceae archaeon
ATCTTAAAGTATGCGAGTTAATGTAGAATGGTCATATGCTGTTCATAGAAACACTGCTCATAGGAATAATAACTGTAATAGTGCCTGGATACCTCCTGGCGCTTGCGCTTCTGCACAGGACAGGGATGAATAAGCTCTTCATATTCATGATAGGCATAGCCTTCGGCCTCATATTCCCGCCTTCAATGATATGGCTAGAATCATACCTTATACCAGCCTCTCCGGTTTTTGCATTCTCCGCCGCCCTTTACAACGTCAATGTAGTGATACTCTCGATCATCGGCTTTGCGATAGCCTTCAGAGAAGGGGCATTCGGCTCAATATTCGGTGCAGGCGAGCCCAAGGGAAAGACCTTCAAACAGGAGGTAGAAGCAGACTACAAGAAGCGCATAAAAGACCTGAGGGAAAGGATTGCCGCGCTTGAACTCGACTTAAAGATGGTGAGGGCGCACGAAAAAGACGAGGAATATCTGTTCAAGAAGCATGCGCAGGAACTTGAGATGCTGAAATCGATAGGTCCAGAGGAGAAGAAGAGCATAGCGGAGAAGCATGCAAAAGAAGAGAAGCGCCTTTACGAGGAACACGAATCCGAGGAGACTGCGCTTCTCGGGGAGAAACAGCAGCATTCTGGATTCAAGATGAATTACATATACACCGGCCTCATACTCTTCATGCTGATAACATTCGTCACAAGAATTGCAAACATAGCAGTTTCTCCTACATATTTCGAATTCGACCCTTACTACGACATGATCAGCACAGAGTACGTCCTCGTGCATGGGTACCAGCTGCTTTATGACAATGCCGCATGGCCCGGTTTCCTGGCCAATTCCATACACAGAATACAGCCTCTGCTGCCATACCTTGAATCCTACTGGTATGCGATATCCAATACCGGGGCGTCTACGCATTACGTAAACACAACACTACTGAGCCTTGTCAGCAGCTATTACCCGCCGATTACAGCAGCGCTCCTTGTGTTTGCAGTGTTCATATTCCTGTATTATGAATACGGGAAGCTGCCCGCGCTACTCGGCGCAGGCCTTGCAGCTTTCATGCCTGCGCTCATAACAACGTTCATAGCCGGTGAGCAGCTGCTCGAGCCATGGGGAATATTTGCAATGTTCTTCTTCTATGCAACGTACATACTTGCAGTTAATTATCCTAAGGAGAAGAGATATGCGATACTCGCAGGCATAGCCTTCGCGTCAAACTTCCTCGGAGCACACTATTACACTGTTACAGCAGGAGTGCTTGGAATCTACATAATATTACAAGGAATACTGAATGTGCTCAGGAACAGGGACAACACCGATTTCTACAAGATGAATGCCATTGTAATAATCATAATCGCGATAACATACATTCTGTACAACTTCTACGCCGCAACTCTCACAGAAAGGACTCCTAATCTTCTAGGCATACCGATAGTGATATCTATACCTTTGTTCGCGCTGATATTCGTGTTCATTCTGGACAGGCTGCCGAAACTTGCAAAGGAGAGGAAGTTCATAAACAAAGTAGACATCACAACATACGCAGGTTTGCTTGCAGCGCTCGTGATAATAGCGCTTATCCTTGTAGAATTCACCTCCCTCGGCACGCCGATAAAGAATTACATCGCGCTCAGCGTGCACTTCACAACGCCGTCTATTCCATTGTTCATGACTGTTCAGGAGTATGCGCCAACGGGCTTCAACTATAATTTCGGAGCAGCGGGTTTCGGGATAATAGGCGAGAGCATAGGGGGCATATCGATAATAATATGGCTCGTGCTCCTTGTCTTCACCGCATTTGAAATATACGCAGTATATTCAAGGGATTCGAGGTCAAGCGTGCTGTCGCTTGCAATGGTATGGCCTCTTGCAATAGCAGGCATGAGCGAAGTGAAGTACCTGCCGCACTTCGGCGTAGGCTACATAATAGCGATATGTTCGATACTGGGAGAGATAATGCTATTCTCTAGCAAATACAAGGAGCATACGATCAGGAACCCTGTCTACATAGCAGCCATAATAATATTCCTTCTGGAGTTCTCATTTGTCGCCCCTGCCATTACATCTGCGATATCAAATCCGAGCTGCACAACGATAAATACGCAGGGCAATTCGATAGGTGCAGACATGTACTGCAACCAGGTGCCAGGATACTGGATAAACGCCACGAACTGGATGAAGCAGAACGTAGGGCCTTATGGTCCTAGGATACTCTCGTGGTGGGACTACGGAGACTGGATAAACTGGTTCGGCAACAGCAACGCTGTGCTGAGAGGCGACAATGCAGTCGCAAAGCTCGATTACGCTACAGCAGCGCAGTACGTCCTTGGTAACAGCGACGGCTACAATTCAACAGAGTTGAGCAAGTTCATGAACGGCAACCAGTCAGGTTACATATTAATGGACAACGAGCTCGTGCCGAAATGGGGCGCGCTCGACTTCCTCGCATGCATCGACACCAACCAGACGAGCATGCAGTATGCCGTAAGCCAGGGCAAGCAGGCAGGCATTTCATATCTTTTGGGCACCTCGCCATGCGAACTGTCGCATGATCCCGCATTCATATACATAGCCATAAACCAGAACATAAACAACTACTGCCAGTTCGGCAACTCCACAAACGTTGACCTCAAGGGAATACTCGTAGTCGGAAACAGCCCGCTCAACAAGACCTACTGCGTGCCGGTGAGCTTCCTGCAGAATGGCAATTACTCGTACATATACAACACCAACGGCAGCAAAACAAACATGATGCTCTCATCACAGCCGGTGCTGTTCGGAGGAGCGTCGAACATAAGCGGACAGACGTTCCTGAGCTTCGTGGTTCTTGTAAAGCCTAACGGGCCTAACGACACTATAACGAACGCGCCGTCGCTCTTCTACCAGTCAAACTATTACAAAGGCTTCTTCCTAGGGCACCTCGGCGGCTTCACCCTCGCATACCCGTCGAACTTCACAGGCATGAACTACATAAATTCAACAAACGAGATAATGATATACAAACTGAACAACTTCACCGGCTCGCTCCCTAACGTCACGCAGAAGGCATCATGGGTAAACAACAACTACACGATGCCAGGCTGATGATTCTGGTATTAAGATGAAACTGCTGATAATACAGCCCTATCTCAACATAAGGGGCGGTGTGGAACGTGTAATCCTTGAGATAGCGAAGAAATACGACGCTACGATATACACTACGGAATACGACAAGAAAGCGACGTTCGAAGGCTTCAAGGACATTGACATAAAAATCGTCGGCAAAGATGTTCCGCTGGCAGACCGACTGCCTTACAGGGCGTCTCAAGGACTGCGCTACGGCTACAACTTCTACAACATGAAGGTATCGGACGACTATGACGTTTTGAACCCGCACATATCCCCGAGCGAATGGATTCGGCACAGGAACGAACGCGTGCTATGGTACTGCCACACTCCACCGCGAGAAGTGTACGATCTTTACTCGGTACGCCAGAAGTACAGGTCATACAAGGAGAAGATGCTCTACGCAGCAATGACGGGCGCATACAAGATAATAGCGAAGAACATAGTCAAGAAGATAGAGCACGTCGCTGCGAACAGCGAGGTGACAAAAGAGCGCATCAAGAAGTACTATTTGAAGGAATCGACTGTCATAAACCCGGGCATAGAGTATGAGAAATTCAGCAGCGAGGGCGACGACAGGTATTTCCTTTACCCTTCAAGATTCGTTGTAAACAAGCGCCAGGAATACGTGATAAACGCATTCAAGGACTATGTCAAGAAATCAAAAGGCAACTGCAGCCTTGTGCTTGCAGGCACGATGTCGAATGATCCTGAGCATCTGAGATACGTCCAGCGGCTGAAGAAGCTGGCAGGCAGCTCAAAGATAAAATTCATGCCCAACCCGAGCGACAAGAAGCTCATAGAGCTCTATTCAAGAGCAACTGCAGTGCTTTTCGCAGCTATAAACGAGGATTTCGGGATAGTTCCGTTAGAGGGCATGGCGAGCTCAAAACCAGTGGTTTCTGTGAACGAAGGCGGTCCGAAAGAGACGATACTCAATGGAAAAACAGGGTTCCTTGCAAACTCATACTCGGAAATGGCCGAGAAAATGGCATATCTGGCAGAGCATCCTTCAATCTGCGACAAAATGGGCAAGGCCGGAAGGGCAAGGATACTAAGCAATTACTCATGGGGCGCGTTCTTTGAAAGGTTCGATTCCTTGGCAAAACAGGTGGCAAAATCAAGGTAAAAGGGCCAAAAACGCTGAAATCAGGGCTCTTTCAGAGAAAACTATAAAAATCTTATCAGCACAATATAACGTATGTCATCATAATGCCGCCACCAGGCGGTTTTCTGATGGTATACTACTTATAGCAAAAGTAAAAGAAAAGGTGAATATATGGCTGAAAATCAATTAGGAGGACAACAGTATCTGGTTCTGCCTGAAGGGGCGAACAGGCTTCTGGGTAAGGAAGCGCAGCGTACCAACATAGCTGTCGGTTATGCTGTTGCAAGCATAGTCAAGACGACTCTCGGTCCAAAGGGAATGGACAAGATGCTCGTGAGCGAGCTCGGGGACATAGTGATAACCAACGACGGCGCTACTATCCTTGAAGAGATGAACGTCGAGCATCCGATAGCGAAGATACTTGTTGACGTGGCAAAGACCCAGGACAAGGAAGTGGGCGACGGCACGACCACCGCAGTGATAATAGCAGGCGACCTTCTGAGGAATGCGGGCAATCTGCTGGACCAAGGCATACCTCCTGCTGCGATAATAAGGGGCTACGGAATGGCAGCAGCAAAGGCTAAGGGCATACTTGCGGAGATATCGAGCAATGTAACGATAAACGACCAGCAGAAGCTCGAAAGGATAGCTCAGATATCTATAGGCTCGAAGAACATAGGCGACGACAATACTATGAAGCACCTGACGGAACTTGCGATAAAGGCGGTGAAGCAGGTCGCAGTAAGGAATGGCGAATCTGTAAAGATAGACAAAGACTTCATAAAACTGGAGAAGAAGGAAGGCGGGACCATAATAGACACGGAGCTTATAAACGGCGTCCTCATAGACAAGGAGATATCGCACCCTGGCATGCCGAAGCAGGTCAAGAATGCGAACATAGCAATCCTCGATGTTGCTCTTGAGATAGAGAAGACAGAAACTGAAGCTAAGATAGAGATAACCTCGCCAGAGCAGATGCAGGCGTTCCTTGCGCAGGAAGAGAAGATGCTCAAGGACATGGTCGAGAAGATATCAAAGTCGAAGGCCAATGTCGTCTTCGTACAGAAAGGCATAGACGACGTTGCACAGCACTACCTGTCAAAAGCCGGCATAATGGCGATAAGAAGGGTCAAGAAATCCGACATGGAGAAGCTGTCAAAGGCTACGGGCGCAAGGCTCGTAACAAGCCTCGATGACCTATCGGCAGAAGACCTTGGCCATGCAGGTGCTGTAGAAGAGCGCAAGGTCGGCGGAGAGCAGATGGTCTTCGTCGAAAAGTGCAAGGACCCGAAGAGCGTCACGATATTCATAAGAGGATCTACGAAGCAGACCACAGACGAAGTGGAGAGGTCGCTCGTAGACGTGATGGGCGCGCTCACAAGCGCGATAGAACTGGGCAAGTATGTCAGGCGGAGGCAGCGCAGAGATGGAGATTGCGATGCAGCTTAGGGAGATGGCAACAGACATAGGCGGCAGGGAGCAGCTTGCGATACAGGCTTTTGCAGACGCAACCGAAGTCATACCGAAGGCACTCGCGGACAGCGCAGGCATGGACCCTGTCGACACGCTGGTTCAATTGAGGTCGAAGCACAAGGGCAAGTCAGGAAGGAGCTTCGGCATAGACATATTCACGAACAAGATAAAGGACATGGAGCAGCTCGGCGTTATAGAGCCTACGAAGGTTAAGTACCAGGCGATAGCAAGTGCGACCGAAGCGACTGTCTCTATTCTGAGGATAGACGACATGATAAGCTCCAAGGGCTCAAGGCCTGCTGGAGGCGGAGGAATGCCTCCAGGCGGCATGGGCGGAATGGGCGACGAGTAAGCCCGGATGTGTTGTGCGATGCCGAAGAAAATACTGATGACCGGTACGCCGGGCGCAGGCAAGAGCACGGTACTCGCATTGTACAACAAGAGGAACAAAAGCATAGGCATAATCAACCTTGGAACCGCGATGCTGAAAGTGGCGCAGGAGGAGAAGAAGGGCATAAAGGACAGGGACAGGCTAAGGTACATGCACGACAACGACATAATAGAAATCAGGGAAAAGGCGCTTTCGAAGATAATGAAGGAAGGCCGCAATTCGATAATAGACACCCATTCTTCCGTGAAGCAGGGGAGGAGATACGTGCCAGGCTTCTCCATGAAAGAACTGGGCAAGATGGAAGTTGATGCAATAATATACATAGACGCGTCTTCCGACGAGATAATACGCAGAAGGATGGCGGATTCATCGAGGAAGCGCGAGGTCGAAGGGCCCTCGGAAATAGACGAGCAGAGGAGCATAAACCTTGCAATAATCTCAACAATAGCACTGCATTTAAACATACCAATGTATATATTATACAACAGGGACGGCACATCCAAAGAGGTTTCAGAAGAAGTGACGGCAATATCAAAAGAGATCTTCGGCGCATGAAATGGACATAATAGCATCGCTTGCAGCCGTGGCAGTCGCATACGCTCTGTTTGCCATATTCATACAGCGGAAGCTCGGCAACCCTCGCAAATCTGTAAGGACACAGATGCTCATGAACGAGAAGATGAAGGAGATAAAGGAGATAGCGAATACGGACAAGGCGCTGTTCATAGAGAAGCAGAAAGAGGTTTCTAAGATGATGACAGACAACATGAAGAACCAGTTCAAGCCCATACTGATAACATTCCCATTGTTCTTAGGGCTGTTCTATCTGGTGCTTCCTGATGCATTCACGGGTTTCCTAGGGACGAAGACAATGATCACTATAATGTCGATAGGGCTTACATACTCGCAGTTCTTCATAGCAATCACGTTCGTAATAGGGCTGGTTGTAACAATGATATTCACGAGCATGGACAGGAAAGCGGTAAAAAGGGAGCTTGACGCAGAACAGGCGATGCAAAGCAATAATAACGTTAGCCAATCCTAATAGAAAACCTTAAACGGAGTGATATTATGCCAAAACCAATGCACAGGTCAAGCAGCTTCAGGCGCCTCGACAGGGTTACCCCTAAGCACAGGCACGTCATACACTACAAAAGGAAGGAAGGGCGATTTCCACACTGCGCCATATGCAAGAACGAGCTCAACGGCATACCGAAAACGGACAAAGGCAGAGGAAGGAGCGCAAACACCAACGCGCGCCTGTTCGGCGGAGTACTCTGTTCAAGATGCTCAAGCAACGTCATAAAACTAGCAAGCAGGATAGAGAACGGGGAGATGAAGATCAACGACATAGGCATGAAGGAGAAGAACTACGTCCTGCAGATGATTTCACATTAAAACAATGACAGGCAGGCCATCCCATGGAAGCGCTGATCATATCAGGCAAGCCTGCAGCCGGGAAGACTACGATTGCAAGGATAATTGCAAAGGAGTTGGGCATAGACACTATTGGCGGAGGAGACATACTCAAGGAGCTGGCAAAGCAGCACGGCTATTCGCCTACAGGGGAAGAATGGTGGGACACAGAAGAAGGCATAAGATTCCTCAGGCAGAGGGAAGCGGATCCTGAATTCGACAAAGAGGCAGACAGGCTGATGGAAAAGCGCATAGATTCCGGAAACATAGTCATTACAAGCTATACTGCGCCATGGCTGTTCAAAAAAGGCTTCAAGGTATGGCTCGCATGCAGCAAGATAACGCGTGCAGAAAGAATGTCAAAACGGGACAATACTACTGTAAAGAAGACGAAGGAAACGGTCGATGTGAGGGACAAGGAGAACTACAGGCTCTACAAAAACCTTTACAAGATAGAGTTCGGCGAGGACCTGTCGCCTTTTGACCTGGTGATAGACACAGCAGACAAGAACCCCGGAGCAATAGCGAGAACCATAATAG
>DAIDAD010000028.1 GCA_027310795.1 Candidatus Micrarchaeaceae archaeon
ATATATGTTGTGCAATAAAGTAGCAGCGTATTGCCATGGCTATAAACATAAGGGAGCACGACCTTTTTAAAAACGAAGTCAAGGACATGGTCATAGCAGACCTTGCCCTTTCATTCGCATTCACTGTCATATTCTCAGGCGGAATAGGCACGGGCGCGCTACGCTTTTTCATATACTTCTTCCCGATGTCGCTGATAGCAGTTTCCTTATCGTTCATACTTCATGAATACATGCACAAGCGCGTTGCGCAGAAGTACGGCGCAATCGCAGCTTTCAAGAAATCGGACATAGGGATACTGATAACATTGCTGTCATCTGCATTCGGCATACTCATAGGGATACCAGGCGCTACTGTCATTTATACCAGCACATTCACAAGGAAAGAGGAGGGGCTTGTCTCGCTCGCAGGCCCACTCACTAACTTCGCAGTGTTTGCGGTCTTCTTTACAATAGGATATGCTACATTCGGCAGCTCATTCACAAGCAATATATTGGACACATTCGGAAGCGCTGTCCTTCAGCTTCCGTACCTGCAGAATATCATAAACATGACGCTGCTGATAAGCATAATACTCGCATTCTTCAACATGCTGCCTGTCTATCCGCTTGACGGCAGCAAGGTCTTCAGGTGGAACAGGGGCGTGTTCGCAGCTGTGATAGTGGCAATCTTCGTGATACTTCTGTTTATCATGCCTATATACGCGCTTCTGTACAGCTTCATCTTCATGCTGATAATATCGCTCTTCTTCGCATTCGTATACAGGAACATAAGGATATTCTGAAAAACAGTCGATAATCAGCGCCTGATTAATCAGCTTACTTCAATGCCCGGCTTCAGCGGCATGGAGCCTGCAGCCTTCGGCGAAGCCGAAGAATCTTCGCCCTCTGCAACAACCTTGCACCCTGTCTCCTTGCTAATGTACGACTTTGCATCGTTTATTATGTCCAGCTCGTCCGCAGGGTTCGTCTCCACATTCCTTATCGCATTGACCTTCTTCGCCATTGAAGAAACGAATCCCATGCATCTCTGTATGTCGAACTTGAAGTCATAAGTATTCTCGAGCTCCCCGCTCTTTATCATGTCCATTACCCTTGAGACGTTCTTGTCCTTCGCAAGCTCGTTGTTCAGTATGTACTTCCACTCGCTTGCTACGATGTACTTTATCTCCTTCGGCTGCTTGCCCTTTTTTGCTACAAGTTCAAGCACATGCTTCGAATCCTCTATGACGTCATCGATCAGCTTTTCTTCCATCTCGATCTTGCCTGCCAGCATTGCCTCGTTCCCAGATGGCCATTTTTCTGCTGCAGCAAAGGTGCTGTTGCCAAGCATGTGCCACAGGTCTTCTGAGAAGTGCGGGGTTATGGGAGAAAGCAGGAGCGCAAGCGATGAAAGGTAGTCGGTTAGGACCAGCTGGTTGCTGCCTCCCCTGAGCAGGTACCTCTTGAGCTCTATCGTTGAATCGTACAAAGCGGCTGTCGAAGCCGTCCTCAGCTCCAGCTCCTCGATGGCATTTGTGATGCTGATTATCTTCCTGTTCAGCTTTGAATAGAGCCAATAGTCTATGTGCGTCAGTTCTGCAGGCGAGTAAAGCTTCAGGTTGTCTGCAAGCGTGTTTATGTATTCAAGCCGCTCTCTCACGCCGTTTGCAGCGCTGTCGCTGTACTCGGAATCGGCATACAGGTCTGCGCTGCATACGACTACAAACCTGATTACGTCGGCGCCGTGCCTGCCGATAGCAGACTTGATGGGAACCGTATTCCCAAGGCTCTTCGACATCTTCTCGCCCTCGCACAGCACGCTCCCGTTCACAGCTATCTGCTTAGGCCAGTACTTTTTGTCGAATATTATCGCATGGTTGAAAAGGTACATCGTCAAATGGTTGAACACGAGGTCCATGCCCGAATGCCTTGAAGTGAATCCGTACCAGTAGTCAAACGCTTCCCTGCACCTCTTAACTATCTCGTAGGAAATGCCCGTAGACTTTGCAGCGCTTTCCGCGTCTCCCTTGCCAAGGAAAACAAAATCAAAGAATTCCTTGTTCAGTTTCTCGCTCTCTACGCCTGATATGATGTTCCATATGGTGTACAATGACATGTAAATGGTCGAATCAGAAAGTGACTCTATTATTTTTGTATTATCCATCGGCAGTTTTGTCCCAAGTCCCTGGGACCTTGCAACTGCTCTAAGGTCTATCCATTCGATGGCTCTCTCGAACGCGCTCCTGCCTTTCTTTGGGAGAACCACTGCGCCCTTCAGCGCCTCCCTTGCCTTTGCCTTCCATTTTTCATTTCCATAATTGAGGAACCATTGGCCGTCGACGGTCTTGACCACAATGGCCCAGCCGCACCTGCATACTGCATTGTTTGCTATTATGTAAAGCTCAAAGGCATTTCCTTTGCCTGTCATGTCCGTCCATATCTTTTCCCTCGCCTCCTTTATCCTGAGTCCTTTGTATTCTCCAGTAACCATTATTCCTTTATGCAGCTCCTCCCTGTACTGTTTTATGCCCGCCTCTTCTATTGCCGCAGAGTCTATCGCGCCTGACAGGCTCTCCGTGTCCAGGTATGACATTACGGGGATGTCTGGGCCCGCCCCTTTACTATCTATGTCCAATACCTTAACGGGTTTTATCGTTGCAGCAACGCTGTTCCCGCGCTTTACAAGTTCGGCAAGCGCAGCATAATCGAAAGGCGCATGCGCCGGCACGCTAATCACCATGCCAGTTCCGAATGAATCATCAACAAAAAATCCAGGGAACGCTGAAACTGCTTCTCCTGTAACCGGGTTTATGTACTTTTTACCAAGCAGCTCGCTGCTGCTTATTTCCTTGATCACCTTTACACTGAACTGGTACGCAAGCTTCTCGGCAGCCTTCTTTGACATGCAATACCTGTTTCCTTCTATCTCGCATATCACATATGTTGCTCCTTCTTTGACAAATATGTTTGTCACCCCGTATATCGTCTCAGGCCTGTATGTGGCGCACGCGGCGCTGTACTCTTCTCCGTCAACCTTGAATTTTATTCCTATGACCTTTTCTATCTCAGGTTCCACGTCATGCTTCGTGTCATGCATGCCAACTGCGTTGTTCTCATTCGGGCACCAGCCTATCTGGTGCCTGCCTTGCGTGAGAAGCCCGTTGGAATTAAGGACTGAGAACTGCCATTCGATGAACCTGCTGAACTGCGGGTTTATGGATATAAGCTGGCGCCTCCAGTCCACGCTCAACCCTATCGCCTTGAAGCTCTTCCTGAACTCGTCTATGAAATAAGATGCAAGGAAGATAGGGTCGGTCATCTTCTCTATGTCGCTGTCTTCTATCCCAAAGGCCTTCATGTCATTTATTATATCAGGATCCTTTGCCTTTATCCTTTTAGAAGATGCAAGTATCGGCGTGCCTGTGACGTGCCAGCCCATCGGGAACAAAACATTGAAGCCCTTCATCCTCTTATACCGCGCAAGCACGTCAGCAGTGCCGTATGTTCGCAGATGCCCTATGTGTGGCGGTCCGTTGACATAAGGGAAAGGTGCGGTGACCATGTACGATTCCCTTGAATCAGGGCTCGGCTCGAATATCTTTGCGCTCTCCCACTCCCTCTGCCACTTGCTATCAATCTCTATGAAGTCTATCATGTAAATCAGTGCAGTTTAATAGTTATAAAAAAAGGATATAAGCGTTTACCTGCGTGCCTTTGCGCCTATGCTCCTGAAAAACGCAGAATAAAACGCATTCACCTCGGAAACGTAATACCTGTCAAGGTTCTTCTTGTTCCTTATGAAGGATTTGGGATCTTTGCTCCTGATTATTTTTATTGCAGCCTCGGCAATATGGTTTTCATCCGCAACTACGCACATCTCCCTAACTTCTTTTGGTATCGGGGAATAATCTGGGATAAGCACTGGCACACCGAGCGCAGCACCTTCAAGGCAGATTATGCTCAGCCCCTCCCGTTCTGACATATTCAGTATTAAAGAGGAGCTCCTCGCCGCATGGTAGAAGTCGCGCTTGTCTTTGTAGAAGTCCAGCACCTTTACATTGTTGCCCAACTTAAGATGTTTAATCCTCTCCATTATTTTATCCTTCTCAGGGCCGCTGCCTATTATTATGCCGTTTGCGCTTATGCTGCCGTTTACCTTCTTTAATACATCAAGCCATCTGTCAAGTCTCTTTTCCTTTATCAGCCTGCCGGAAAAGATTATTGTACTGCTCCTTTTCACTTTTCTCCTCAACGCCGCCCTGAAATCATTCTTATTTACCACAGGCGCGAATACATGTATCTTTTTCTCATGTATTCCTGCAGACACCATATTTTCCTTCGTGGAGCTGCTTATCACCACATACGCATCTGCGCCACGCAGGGCAGACGCAGAGAAAGCGCTGGCTGCAGGCCAGAGCTGTCCGCCGAGATATTTTTTCCAGTAATCAGGGCCCCAGTACTCAGAAACGCCTATCATCAGCTTTGCCCCTTTTGTTTTGCAGTAAAGTCTGACCAGCGGCAGGTGCAGCATTGGGAAATAATCGGTAATCACAACGTCAAAGTCATGCTCGAACAGCTTCATTACAGCGGAGTTGAAGAAAAACGCCTCTCTTATCGAGCGCCTGCCGTGCCTATATATCTTCTCCTGGTCCGTGCTGTGGACTGCATGGTAGTGGACTTTTTTGTGTACAAAATCCGATTTCATCCCAGGCCATTTTGTCGTGAAGAAGTGCACTTCATGTTTCTTAGCAAGCTCAACCGCTGCGTTGTAGTGCATCGCCTCTATGCCGCCCACGTGCCATGGATAAGGCACGTCGTAGACTATCGCTATCTTCATTTGCCAGCCTCTTTGTTTTCGACAAAGTACCTGCCGAGGAACATGTACTTCGTCTTTGTCTTCTTCATCGTAAGGAGCGCATCCTCCGGAGAAGCGACTATCGGTGCGCCGTGTATGTTGAAGCTTGTGTTCAGCACCACGCCGAAGCCCGTCCTGTCCTTCACTGCGCGTATGAGTGACATGTAGTCCCTGTTCTCCTCGCCCACCATCTGCGGCCTTGCAGTCAGGTCGACGTGAATTACGGATTTCATCACCTCTTTCTTGTCGCTCTGTATCGCATACGCCATTGTCATGAACCTGTCTGTTCCTTTCACATTCTCGAGCAGTTTGTCGGCGTCTTCCGCAAGCATCGAGGGTGCAAACGGCTGATACCACTCCCTCTGCTTCACATAAGTGTTAAGCATGTCCTTGACCCTGTCCGAGCCTGCGTTTGCGACTATACTCCTGTTTCCCAAAGCCCTCGGCCCGTATTCCATGCGACCGTTGAACCAGAACACGTATTCATCGTTGTATATCAGTTCTGCTGCGTGCCCGAACCTTCCAGAGTCTTCTTCAAACGCAATTCCCTGCTCGCGCTTCAGCGCCTGCTCCGTATAATCATCAGAATAGGAGTTGCCGAGGTATGCGTCATTGAATTCATAAGAGTATGTGCCCCTTGATGAATAATCGGCGCACATCGCAGCGCCCAGCGCTATGCCTCCGTCGCCCATGTGCGGAAAGACATACCATTCCTTGAGCGCATCAAGATTCCTTATTTTCATGTTCGCCTTGACGTTCGACATTATGCCGCCTGCAAAAGCGACAGAACCAATGCCGAACTTCTCCATTGCGTTTGCAGCGAGCTCCGCCTCTATCTTTTCGATAAGCTGCTGCGCCATGTACGCAAACTGCTCCCTAGGCATCGACCATAATATCCTGTCCAGCATTGCGTACTGCCTCACAGGGCCGTACTTCGCCTTGATCGCAGTGCCTTCGACCGTGTAGAAATCCTTCAGCCTGTTCTCTTCAAAAGGGAAAGGGAATGAGTAATCGGCCATCGCCATCACCTTGCCCTCGTCCTCGAGTTCACGCATACCTATGAGGTTTGTGGCCTGCTCGTAGAATATACCTATGGAGTCCCTTGCTGGGATAACGGACTTCCTCTCAAGTTTTCCGTTCTCAAGAATAGAGATGCTCCCTGAAAGCCCGTCCCCTAAGCCGTCAAGGGTTATTACGAGCGCGCGTTCCATTCCTGAGGTGAAAGCCGCAGTCGCAGCATGCGCCATGTGGTGGTCTATGGAATAGAGCTTGAACTTGCTGAAGCCTATGTGCTTCAGCTGTTTTGATATTATGCTTTTGCTTATGCTGTCGCAAAGTGGCAATATGCCTATAGATGTTGTTGAGTATTTGTAGTAATGCATCAGCCGTTCAAACCTAGGCTTCCGCATCTTCCTTCTTCTGAACCTGTAATATGCCTCTTTCTGCCCTGGGAATATTCTTGACACTGTCTTTGTAAGTTCAGTCGTGGGGAAAGCCACGGCTTCAACATCGGTCGGCTTTATCCCTGCAAATGAAAGCGCGTTGCTTATTGAATTATAGGGGAACTTTACCTCCAGCTTCCTTTTCGTGTATCTTTCTTCATTCGCCGCGAACACTATCTTCCCATCCTCTATGAGCGCCGCTCCTGAATCGTGCCCGTCCCATAACCCTAATACATACATAGAATGCCCTGCCGCATTATCTTATCTTACCGCTCCCTTTATGTTGCCCACAATCGTCTGGTACGCCTCGCATGCGGTCCATGACGCAGGCTCCTTTCCTTCCTTTATGCTCTTCCTTATCTCATTGGCTTCTGAATTCGACCAGAGCTTAAGCAAATCATAATCTACGTCACGTATGTTGCCCACCTTTTTATCCCACATTATGGAAGGGAAGACGTTGCCATAGCTGTCAAGGAACAGAGACGCGTCAAGGCTCCTGCTTTTCATCGGCGGCTTGCCTGTCGTCACATAGTCCACCAGTTTCCTGAGGAAAATGCCCTCTATCAACGGTATCATGCCTATTTCCGCCCTCCTTTTCTTCAGCAGCATCCCAACCTCTTTCGCAACCATCTCCCGGTCTGCGGCTATGTCCATGCCCTCATTGCCATAATACATGCCTGACAGCTGTCCTACATTTACATGGAAGTTGTTTGCAGTCGCCCATGGCAGTTCCTTTTTCACGTCTGCAATCGTCTCTTCAAGGCGCCCCTGGTTCAGCCTCGACATCGTGTAGCCGAATACGAAGAAGAGGTTCCTGTATTCCTTCTGCAATTCCTTCAGCCGCCTTGCCATAGACATCACCTTGTCGAAGTTCCCTGGTATGCCCCGTATCTTGTCGTGCAGCTGCCTGTTGCCGTCAAGGCTAAGAGTTATCGATACCTTTGGTATGCCAAGGGATAGAATCTGCCTCAGTTTCTGTACGACCATCTCCTGGCTGCAGAGCGAATTCGTAGGCATTGTAAGTATGAATAAGCCCTTTGAGCTCTCTGCAAAAGCCTTTACTATCTCTACTATGTCGCTGTTCAGGAAGGGCTCCCCGCCCGTTATCTCTACCCATTTGAAATAATCATTCTTCTTTGCAAAAGCCCTCACCTCTTCGATGGTAAGCTCATTCACCGGCTTTTTCTCCCATATATTGCAGGTCAGGCACCTCGACTGGCACCTGTAAGTGATGCTGAATGTGATTTTGTAAGGTCTGTCAAGCTCTGTGAAGTTCGACTTTGCAGCGCTGAGTCCTATCCCAATTAGCCTGCTTCCATTCATGCTATACAAATCTTTTGTGGGCAATTCAGATTATTAT
>DAIDAD010000029.1 GCA_027310795.1 Candidatus Micrarchaeaceae archaeon
TTTTTCCCGAGTCTTGACCTTATAACAAAAACTTTTTTATCCTGAAACATATTTAAATATATTTATACGGAGCTTTTCTATCAATACGCATGTTTATATGGATATAAAAGAGTTGAAAGGAAAACTTCCTGACGAAGTGATTGAGTCATTCTCTAAGCGAGGCATAGGCAAGCTGACTCCGCCGCAGGCGCTTTCCGTTGAGTACGGCCTTCTTGAAGGAAGGAACTTTGTGGTAGCTGCGCCTACTGCGAGCGGCAAGACCCTTATTGCGGAGATGGCAATGCTGAAGGGCATAATATGGAACAGGAAGAAGGCAGTTTATGTCGCGCCGATGCGCGCGCTTGTCAGCGAGAAGTACCATGAGTTCAAGGAGGCATACCCTTATGTCAAGAGCGCGATGTCCATAGGGGACCTTGATTCTTTGGACAACTGGCTCTACGAATACGACATAGTCTTCGCATCTACGGAGAAGCTCGACAGCCTGATAAGGCACGGTGCAAGCTGGCTCGACTCCGTTGGCTGCATAATATTCGATGAGGTGCATATGCTCGACGACCCTTCGAGGGGGCCTACTCTCGAGATACTGATTACAAGGCTGAAGCGCATTGCAAGGGACGCGCAGGTCATAGCGCTCAGCGCAACAATAGGCAATACGAAGGAACTTGCAGAATGGCTCGGAAGCGAGCTGATAGAGAGCGACTACAGGCCTGTTGAACTGCGCAAGGGGATAGAGCAGAACGGCACCATATATTATGCAGATGGAGAGGAGAGGCTTGACAGCAATGACAAGGCTGCTGAATTGAGAATAGAGCAGAATACGCTTGAGATGGGAAAGCAGCTGCTCCTGTTCTACAGCACGAAGAGAAATGCTGAGGCAGGGGCGGAGAAGCTCAGCTTCGACATATCGCAGAGGCTGAAGCCTGAAGAGAAAAAGGAGCTGAAGGAGGTAGCTGCAAAGATTCTGGGCGCGCTAGGAAGGCCCACGGCGCAGTGCGAGAAGCTCGCAAGGCTTATCGAAAGAGGCGTCGCATTCCATCACAGCGGGCTTGTGAACGAGCAGAGGCACGCTGTTGAAGAGGCATTCAAGGCGAACAAGATAAAGGCCATATGTTCGACCACGACCCTTGGCATGGGCGTGAACCTGCCTGCGCATACAGTCGTTGTAAGGGACACAGTAAGGTATGAGGAGCATCATGGCAGCACGCATATGAGCGTGAACATAGTGACTCAGCTCTTCGGAAGAGCTGGAAGGCCTAAATATGACAAGATGGGCAGGGCTCTGCTAATAGCAAAGTCAAAAGACGACATGAAGAGCCTGTATGAGAGGTACATGAATGGCGAACTTGAACCTATAGAGTCGAAGCTCGGCATAGAGAACGTGCTTCGCACCCACATACTTTCGTTCATAGCGACTAAGTTCCTTACAAGTAAGGAGTCGATTTCCGACTTCATGTCGGGTACCTTCTACGGATACCAGTATTCTGATATGCATGACCTCAACAGGATACTTGACAGGGTCCTGAAGGAGCTTGAGGGATGGCGCTTCATAGAAGCGCATGGAAGCATTTACAGGGCTACGAAGATAGGCGAGCGGGTCAGCGAGCTGTACATAGACCCGATGTCCGCGAAATGGCTCATAGACTCATTGCCAAAAGCCACAGACGGCATATCCGTTCTCTTCATGATAGCAAACACTGTGGAGATGAGGCCTTATGTGAAGATAGTGGAAGAGGCTGAGGAGCGGTTCTACAAATACCAGAGCATGGTCGACGGCGGCAGCCACATCGTCTCTGAGGAATACTTGGGATACTACGACCCGCTTAAGCCGTTCAGCACCTCGATAATGCTGAACGACTGGGTGAGCGAGAAGCATGAGCAGGAGATAACGTTCAAGTACGGGACCACTCCCGGCGCCCTGTACACGAAGATAAACAATGCGGACTGGCTCCTTTATTCTTCTGCGGAGCTTGCGAAGCTGATGCGCGTCAGCTCCAGAAAACTTATAGAGATGCGCGTCAGGATGCGCTACGGGATAAAGGAGGAGCTGATGGACCTTGTAAGGCTTGAGGGAATAGGAAGGGTCAGGGCGCGTGCGCTGTTCAACAGCGGCATAACCGACGTCAAAAGCCTCAGGAAAGAGGGCGCGCGCAGCTCCGCGGAGAAGATTCTTGGGAAGGAACTTGCAAAGCGCGTCTACAATCAAATCAGCGAATGACTTTTTCTTCGTGTAATTCCCCTAATGAGGAAACATAGAAAGTATTATAAAAATGATTTATGATAATAACTTCAGTTTTAAGGCGACTGGTGAAAAAATGGGAGTATTTGACAAGCTGGGCCAGACATTTGGCTCACAGGGCAAGGACATGGATCTCGGAGAATACATGAGCGCAGTAGAGATGGAAGATGTAGACGTTATGCACGAACCTGCAGACATGTACATCAAGCCTGTCTCGATAAACAGCGAGGACGAAGTGAAGTCCGTTGAGGACGAAGTATCGAAGAAGAACATAATACTTCTCGACATAACGGAGCTCAACAAGCGTCCTACGACAAGGTCTAACGTGATTTCTGAGCTGAAGAGATTCACCGCAAAGATAAACGGCGACATAGGCCAGATAGACCAGGCAAGGATTCTGATCACCCCTGCAAAGATAAAGATAATCAAGAGGAAGAAGCAGTAACCTGCTTCATTCCTTCAGAGCAGTGATTAGCGCGTGAGTTTCCGTGCCGTTGGGCTGTGAGTAATTAATTATTCTTCTGAATATCCTGCTCACAGCTTTTTTATCCCTCATCCTTTTCTTTTCAAGCGACTTATCGAAGATCCTGAACAGGTATTCGAGCTCCCTCTTCTTCGTTTTCCTGTTAGACATGTTTTGATAATCAAGGGAGAACTTCTGTCTTGTCAGCTCGTACAGCACGATTGATAACGCGTGCGATACATTCAGCACAGGGTATTTCTCATTTGTGCCTATGAACGCAACCATGTCGCATGCTTCTATCTCATCTGCGGTGAGCCATATGTCGTCCCTTCCTATGAGTATGCCGACAACAGCATCTTTCTTCAACCTTCGCAGGCTTTTTCCCGAGTTCTGCAGCAGAACCGTCCTTTTGAAGGTCCGGTGCGCCTTCTGCCATATGCCAGTAGTCCCTATCACTATTGAGCAGTCGCTTGTTGCATCTGCTATGCTGTTGTAAATCTTTGCGCTTTTGAGAAGAGCGCGTGCGTGCTTTGCGAACATCACAGCCTTCTTTCCGGTGAGCTTCGCCCTAGGCCTTACAAAGTACAGCTTCTTTATCCCGAAGTTCATCGAGACCCTTGCTATGTAGCCTATGTTTATCTGGTATTTCGGCTCCACAACTATTATCTTGAACTGCAACCAATCAGCCCGCTCCAAGTATCGCAAGGACCGCTATTGAATTGACTATTATGTGGGTGACTATGCTCGGGTAAAGCGAACCTGATTTCCTGAACACATATCCTGCCATCAGCCCGAAGAAGAGCGCTGCTATAACTTCTATCGCGAAAGTTGAATCGTAGCTCGCATGCAGCAGTCCGAAAATGACTGCGCTTGCTATTATGCCTATCCTGTTCACAAGGAAGCCCCTGAACATTATCTCTTCGTTTATCGGCTCTACAACTGCAACGAATATGTAGAACCAGAGCGGCGCGCCTGCTAGCGCAACCCCTGCGTTGGTGTTTATCGCAGTATTGATCGCATTGCCATAGGCACTTGTCGCCAGTTCAAGCAGCAGTATTATTATGAATAAAAGGAGGCCTATCCACACCGCATTTATTGAGAGCGCTGCCCTTGAAAGGCCCAATCCATCCAGCGTCTGGGAAAGCGCCTGGCGCTTGTAAAAGAATGAGTATTCGAATACTGCAATCGACAATGATAACAGAACCACAGCCTGGGACAGGAAACTGTATGTGTTTGCAGAGATTAACCCTAGGTAATTCAGCATAAGGACTATCAGGCTCAGCACAAAGGCGGTTACAACAAATATTGCAAGGAATATTATCGCTGCGGATATGCTTTTTGCCAGCGTGCCTTTGTCGCTCGTCAAAAGGCGCACCTACTTCGACTTGAATTCGGTGTACTTGCACCTGCCGCACGTGAACCTGTTCGCATGGTCTGCCATGCGCGCACCGCACTTCGGGCAGTATTTCGATCCTTGTTTGTAAGCACCTGCCTTTTTCGCTTCTTTCGCCATGAAAATCATTTGTTAAGATAAATCACTGCTTTTCCTCTTTCTTCTCAGCTGGTTTTTCAACTGCTTTCTCTTCCTTCACATGCTTCTCCTGCTTCTCCGCTTTCTCCTGTTTCTCTTCCTTCTCTTCTGCCTTCTTCGCATGCTCGGCAGGCTTTGCAGCTTCTGCCGCAGGCGCGGCTGCGTCCGTCTTCTTCTGCTTCGATCCTATCCTGAACGCGCCTCGTTCCTTTGCCTCTTTTGTCAGGTACTCATAAGCGCTTATCGTGCACTCCTTTGAGCCGTATGCCTGGTCTATGCTTATTATCTCCACCATTTCAGGATTCATGGACTTTTTCTTGCACAGCGCTTCCTTCACCGATTCCCTTGTCGGTGTCTTTGAATCATAAGTCGCATGTGCTGTTATCTCCCTTCTCTCGAACAGCTTGTTCTCATGCTCCTTTTCTATGTTTATCTCCATTTTAACCGCCCATTACCCTTGATATCGCTTTTCTTCCCATGCTATCCATTATCTCCACTTCTGAACCTGCCTTCACGCTTCCCTTCACGTCTTCCGGAATTGGAAGGTCGAAGGTCTCATACGTTTCAAGGTCCATAACCTGCGCTGTTGAATCCGTGACTGAAACGACCTGCGCCTTCTTCTTCGTGATCACCGGCACCTCTATGTCCCCTGAACTCGGCTTGAGCAGCGTCTTCTTCTGCCCGTCGAATATGCCTATTCCTGTTATGCGCATCTTTGCAGCGCCGTGCTTGCCAGGCGCAGATGTCTCTATGTCAACCACACGGCACGCGACTCCATCGATCATCACGAACCTGCCTACCTTAAGGTCCTTCATAGAACCATAGGTTATCTCATCAGTCACCAAACCACTCTTCGCACTGCAAAACGAGCCGCAGCAAGATGTTACATAGGAGTTATTGATGAGAAAAATTTATAAATGCAGTTAACTCTCATCGGATTGGCTTGCTGCATCAATTCAGTAGATGCGGTCTATCGCTTCAAGGCGCATCGGCTGCGAGCTGCTGCTTTCCATTCTTCTCTCGCCGAACTTTGCCTTTACGCCTGTTATTACGGACATGACACGTATCTCTTCGCCCAGGTCTGGGAGGAGTCTCGCGCCGAATATCACGTTCGCATCGCCTGCCACCCCGTCTGTTATGCCGTTGGCTATCTGCGTCGCCTCGCTTATAGTGAGGTTGCTGCCCCCTGTGATCTGTATCAGGGCGCCCTTTGCACCGTCATAGTCAACTGTGAGAAGCGGGTGCTGCTTCGTCGACTTTATCGCCTGCTCGACCCTGTCAGAGCCGCGGCCCGAGCCTATGCTTATGACTGCGGTGCCCGTGTTCCTGACTATTGTATTGAGGTCGGCAAAATCTAAGTTTATCAGGCTTGGGAAGAATATCGTGTCTGCTATGCCCTTCACGGCGTTGCCTGTTATATTGTCAACGAACTCGAATGCTTTGTCCATTGGAAGGTTCGGCACATAAGAAAGCAGTTTGTCGTTCTCTATCACTATTACCGAGTCTGCCTCCTTGTTGAGTCTGTCTATGCCCCACTCTGCCTTAAGTTTTCTGCTCCTTTCAAGTGAAAATGGGTACGTGACAGTTGCGATTACTGTTGCGCCGCACTCCTTTGCTATGTGCGCCACTACAGGAGCGGAGCCCGTGCCTGTTCCTCCTCCCATCCCTGCAGCTATGAAGACAAGGCTGTACCCTTCAAGGGCCTGCCTAATCTCTTCCCTGCTCACGTCTGCGCACTTCTCTGCAACTTCTGGGAAACCTCCTGCTCCTAATCCATTGGTTATGCTCTTTCCTATGAGCAGCTTCTTGTCCGCCTTGACTATGTTCAGGTGCGCAAGGTCCGTATTTATAGCTATCTTGTCAGCGGACTGCATGTTGTACCTTGATAGCCTGTTGACAAGGTTTGAGCCCTGCCCACCGCATCCTACAACCGCTATTTTCGGCTTGAACGCGTCGTAATCAAACTGCTCGTTTCCCATTCTTACCACTTTTTAATATAAAAGGGATCTCAAATGAGATCCAAATCATACTTCGCAGTCTTTTCCTCGTTGAACTTCCCGACTATGCTTGAGCCCTTGACTCCGGTGACTATCGCCACTATCTCTATCTGGCCCTCATATCCTGGGATTATCCTTGCACCCCACTTTATGTTAGCCTTAGGGTCCATGCGCTCGGTTATCATCTCTCCTGCCTTTATCGCATCGCCGAGGCTGAGGTCTCCTGCACCGGATATGTGTATGAGTGCGCCCTTCGCATTCTCAAAGTCGACATCTAGCAGCTTGTTCTTCAGAACAGCTTCTGATGCGGATGTGACTTTGTCGTTGCCCTTGCCCACTCCTACGGATATGAAGCCGACGTCTCCGCTGCCCATTATCGACCTTACATCGGCAAAGTCTATGTTTATCAGGCTTGGCTGGGTTATCGTCCAGACCAGTCCGCCTATCGCCTTTGCCAGTATGTCGTCCGCAACTGCGAACGCTTCATTCATCGGGAGGTTCGGCACCAGCTTCACTAGCCTGTTGTTATCAAGGATTATGACGCTGTCGCTGAACTTCCTAAGCTTCTGTATGCCTTCTTCTGCCTTTACCTTCCTTACCCTCTCAAGATCAAATGGATAGGTCACCATAGAGACTACTATTGCGCCCTGCTCCTTGGCTATCTGCGCAACCACAGGCATAGCGCCCGTTCCTGTGCCTCCTCCCATTCCTGCGCATAGGAAGACGAGCTGTGCGCCTGCTATCACTTCTTCAAGCGCCTGCCTGTCAGCTTCAGCAGCCTTCGCCCCTATCTCAGGAGTGCCTCCAGCGCCAAGGCCTCTTGTCAGGCTCTTGCCTATAAGCACTTTCTTTATCCTGTCGTCCAGTATCTTGAAATGCTGGACGTCAGTGTTAATTGCCACAAGGTCTGTGCCCTTAACACCGACCTTCAACAGTCGGTTTACTGTGTTGTTGCCGCCCCCGCCTACTCCTATGGTTACTATTTTTATCTGGGGCGTAGAGTTGCTGCTAACTACTTCTTCGTTCTTGTTTCCAAGAAACTCGCTAGAGAAATCTACCATGCGATCGCCTTTGTTAGATATCCTTGCAAATATATTTAAATAGCTTTTGTATGCGGGTTAGT
>DAIDAD010000002.1 GCA_027310795.1 Candidatus Micrarchaeaceae archaeon
TAATATGCCCGAACAAGCGATATCCCCTGATGACGAAGAACTGCTTAAGTTCATAGAATCCGCAAAGCCGAAGATATATGTTGTAGGCGCAGGAGGCAGCGGCTCAAACACATCGACAAGGATGTCAGAGCTGTCAATAGAAGGGGCAACGATAATAGCGATGAATACGGACGCACCGCACCTTGCAAGGACAAAGGCGCACAGGAAGGTGCTCCTTGGAAAGAAGATAACAAAGGGGCTGGGCGCAGGCAGCGATCCGAAAGTGGGCGAAGAATCTGCGATAGAGTCGAAAGAGGACATAAGGCACCTTCTAAGCGACGCACAACTAGTGTTCATAACATGCGGACTGGGCGGAGGCACAGGCACGGGTTCTATTCCGATAATAGCGCATGAGGCAAAGGAAGCAGGAGCGCTGACAGTGGCGATAGCGACCCTGCCGTTCTCAAGCGAGGGCAGGCCAAGGATGCGGAACGCGCTTGAAGGGCTTGCAAAGCTCAAGAGGAGCACTGACACGACCATAATCATACCTAACGACAAATTGCTTACGGTTGCACCTGACCTTCCGCTGAACATGGCATTCAAGATAAGCGACGAGGTACTGTCAAATGCTACAAAGGGCATAATAGAGATGGTAACAAAACCAGGCATGGTGAACCTCGATTTTGCAGACCTCAAAAGCGTGCTGAAGGACTCAGGCTATGCAGTCATAGGCATGGGCGAAGCGAATGTAACGCAGCAGAACGACAGGGCGAAGATAGCGCTTGAGAACACGCTGAAGAGCCCGCTGCTCGACGTCGACACCTCAACGGCAAAGAGGGCGCTTGTCAACATAGTCGGCGGCGAGGACCTTACGCTAAGGGAAGCGGAAAGAATTTTCCAGGAAGTGTCGAGCAGGATAAGCAGCGACGCGATGCTGAAATGGGGCGCAAGGATAGAGCCGATGATGCAGAAGAGCTCCTTGAAGGTCATGGTCGTCCTTGGCGGAGTGGAATTCGCGGAGTACAGCGAATCGGGGCTGAAGAAGAAGGTGGAGGAGAACCAGGACATAGACTTAGACCAGATATTCGATGAATCATAGATGCGGGCATGAAGATCAACCTGAATCCAGCTCCTAGGCTGAAGCGGTTTATTGCAGATTCAAAGCACATAATCAGCGTGAGCTACAAGCCTGATACCGCCTCATTCAAGAGAACGCTGAAGATAGTCCTGATAGGGATATTGACACTGGGCATTCTCGGATTCGTGATAGCAGAGATAATAAACCTTGTCCTGTAATTCCGTTCAACAAAGCGAGTGCATGAAAGCTGAGATAGATTTCACCAAGACAGCGCAGCAGAACGCCGACAGATACTATGTGATGTCGAAGACCGCAAGGAAAAAGGCCGAGGGCGCCGCAGCTGCGATATCTGAACTTGAGGATAAGAAGAAGGGCACGGAGAAAAAAGCAAAGAAAAAGGAATTCAAAGAGATCAGGCAGAGGAAATGGTACGAGAGGTTCAACTGGTTCTTCGCAAGCGACGGCTCCCTTGCGATAGGGGGGAGGAGCGCGAAGCAGAACGAGGAGATAAATTCAAAGTATTTTGAGGAAGGGGATCTCTTCTTCCATGCGGACGTGTTCGGAGCCTCGGTCACAATACTCAAAAAAGGCGAGTCCGCGCCTGAAGGAGCAAAGGACGAAACCGCCGCGTTCGCAGGCGCATTCTCAAAAGCATGGGAGAGCGGAGCATCGTCTGTAGACGTATACGCCATGAAAAGGGCGCAGGTTTCCAAGTCGAAGGAGAAAGGATCCCTTGGAACCGGCAGTTTCCTGCTTTCAGGAGAGCGCGAATGGCACAAGGGCATAGCGCTGGGGCTTGCCGCGTTTGCAACGGATTCAGGATTCAACATAGTCCCAATATCGACCGCAAAACGGACAGGGATAAAGAAATACGCGGTGATAAAGCCTGGAGATTAGAAGAAATCCGATGCTGCGAAGAGGATTGCAAAGCTCACAGGCTATCCCGACATAGATTACATAATGCAGCACCTGCCGCCGGGCGCATTCAGCGTGTCCTGAGCAACTATTCCTCTTTCTTCAATCTGGCATATGCTGCGTCTATGAATTTGTGTGCCTCTTCCGCGCCCTTCCATCCTTCGGTCTTCGCCCATTTTCCGGGCTCTATGCTCTTGTAATAGGAGAAGAAGTGCGATATCATGTCCTTTGCATGTGCGTTAAGGTCGGCTATGTCATTTATCCCTTTTGACGAAGGGTCGATCTTCTCAACAGGAACGGCCATCACCTTCGTGTCCACGCCTTCCTCATCCTTCATAAGCAATACGCCTATCGGCCTTACGCTCACTATTGTATTCGGAAGAAAAGGGCTGGCTGTTATCACCATTATGTCCAACGGGTCTCCGTCCTCTCCCAGCGTCTCCGGTATGAAGCCATAGTTGTAAGGGTACACCATTGACGTGTGAAGTATGCGATCGACCCTTATCGCATCATTCTTTTCATCATACTCATACTTGACATTCGAGCCCTTCGGTATCTCTATGAAAGCGTTGACCTTCTTCGGCGCTTCGTCGCCAATCCTTATGTCCATAAAAGCACAACAGCGTATCTGCAAAGAAACTTAATAAATCATCCTTCGTATAGCATATATATTTCTTTCCAAAAGTAGTATATCATGCCACCCAAATATATCGTAGTTCTAGGGCTTCTGATGAGCGGCCTTGGGAAGGGCGCAGTCACTTCTTCGATAATGAAGATGCTCGATTTTTATGATTTGAAAGTATTGCCCGTGAAGTTCGACGGATATCTGAATTACGACTGTGGCACGATGAACCCGTACAGACACGGCGAAGTATTCGTTCTCGACGACAAGAGTGAAGTGGATATGGACTTCGGTCTTTACGAAAGGTTCCTGAACAAGAACCTCACCGGCGACCTCTCAATAACCGGCGGCAAGCTCTTTTCAAAGCTGATAAACAAGGAAAGAAAAGGAGGCTTCCTCGGCGAGGACGTCCAGATAATACCCCACCTAACAAATGAGATAATCGACAGCATAGAGTCGATATCAAAGAAGAAAAATCCCGACGTGCTCGTCATAGAAGTGGGAGGAACGGTAGGTGATATAGAGAACAGCTACTTCATAGAGGCGATGAGGCAGTTCGCAACCAACCATGATGTCACTTTCGTGTGCTTGACGTACATACCTGAACTTGCAGTTGTGGGAGAACAGAAGACGAAGCCATCGCAGATTGGATTCAGGCAGCTCCAGCAGGCAGGCATAACTCCGAGCATAGTCGTATGCAGGAGCAAAGGTCCGATTGAGGAAAAGACGAAGCAGAAGATAGCGCTGTTCTCGAACATACACAAGGACAGGGTGATAGATGATTCCGATGATTACACGATATACAATCTGCCCATACGCTTCATAAGCCAGAAGTTCGACACTCTTCTGCTCAGGGACCTGGGCATAGAAGGCAGGCGGATAAATTCGCAGAAGCTAAACGAGTGGAAGTCCATAACCAGCAAGATCATCAGCCCGAAGAAAGAAGTAAGGATAGGCATAGTCGGGAAGTACATGCTGCTGAAGGACTCGTATGCAAGCCTGAGGGAAGCATTGATACACTCTGGCGCATTCAACAACGTAAGGGTAAACCTTGAATGGATAGAATCTGAAGAACTAGAAAGCAGCGGTCATGAAGCAAGGCTGAATGGTCTTAACGGCATAATAGTGCCCGGCGGCTTCGGAAAACGCGGCACAGAAGGAATGATTAACGCGATAAGATATGCACGCGAGAATTCCCTCCCGTTCCTCGGGCTCTGCCTCGGAATGCAGCTAATGGCCGTAGAATATGCAAGGAACGCCTGCGGACTAAAAGGCGCAAACTCTTCAGAGATGGACCCAAGAGCTAAACACAAAGTGATAGACATAATAGAATGGCAGCGCGGAATACGTACAAAAGGAGGGACGATGCGGCTCGGCGCGCAGAAATGCATACTTGCCAAGGGGACAAATTCCAGAAGTGCATATTCAAAAAGAATAATCGAGGAAAGGCACAGGCACAGGTATGAATTCAACAACAGGTACAGAAGGACAATGGAGCAGAACGGCCTTGTAATTGCAGGGACGCACCCGAAGGACAACCTTGTCGAGTTCATAGAATGGAAGACAGGCTTTGGCATAGGCACGCAGGCGCATCCCGAGCTTAAATCGAGGCTAGAGCGCCCTGCGCCGATATTCTCAAGATTAATAGCCGAAGCAGTACGCAGCTCAGCTGGCAAATGACTTTAGCAGATCAAACGCCTGCTTCGCGCCTGCCTTGGACTTGCCGAACTTTCTGCTCTCGAAAGTGTAAGGCACATCGGAAACCTCCACCTCGCCGCTTTTCACGCACTTGAGAAGGTCGAACAGTATTTTGAACCCGCTCCCTATGAAACGCCGCCTGTTCCTGTCATATTTCTTCATGAAGAATTTCCTCTCAACCCCGAAAAAACCTGAGAAGATGTCGCCACAGCTCTGCGACATCCTTGCAAAAAGCACAAAGTACCCTATGGATATGAGCGCCTTTGACACTATTTTCCTGTACAGCTGCCAGTCCTTCACCTCCGCCCTCACTCCCACTACGAGTTTGTCTCCTGAAGCAAGCCTTTTCGCAATCTTACCCACAACAGAGTAAGGGTGCTGCAGGTCAGCGTCCATCACAATCACGAACCTGCTCCTGCTCTGCATTATCCCATCTATAGCACTTGCAGTCAGGCCCCTGCTCTTCCCAAGGGCCTTCCTGTCGATGAAACCTACCCTGCCGTACTTCTTCTTCATGCGGAATGTTTCACTGCGCGTATCATCACTTGACCCGTCGTCAGATACTATCACGCGCATACCTTTGTAAGAACTCTTCAGCTTAGAAACAAGCACGGCTATGTTCCTCCCTTCATTCAGGGTGGGAAGCACCACAGTAAAATCATCATAGCGCATTGGGACCCCATATTCTATTGATAAATAAATCCATATACCTGAGGAACCAGGCTATCGGCATTTCCAGCCACTTCACCGTATGCGCGAGCTTCCTGAGCCGTTCCGTGTCCCCTTTGTCCACGACCTTTGAAATGGCAAGCAGCAACGGATAAACGAGGACAAGAATCACCGCGCCTGAGACAATGGTCCATATCCCGCTGCTGAAAAGGAATGCAAGCGCAATTATGAACCCAAGCAACACGTTTGCGATTATGACCCTGTAGACCCTCGCCCTGCTTATGTTGAATATCAGCGTGTTGCCTGCGCCGCGTATGTAGAGTATGTCGTTTATCACGCTTCCGATTATGAACAGCACGGCTATGCTGCCAAATGGTCCGTACATGGGGATGAGCAGCAGAAGGAGCACAAACTGTATCGCCGCAGATATCAATGAGTATTTCAGCACCTTTGAAGTGCGGTTTGCGGATATGAATAACGTTGATATGTAAATCGATATCGTGTTTATGAACACGCCCGCGGTTATCAGGCTTAAGTAAAACGGGGCTGTCGTATAGCTGTGCGAGAATATGATGTACACCCCTGGGTTTGCGAACACTATCATGTACACGAATATCGGGAGCACGAACATCAGCGAGTACTTGAGGGTCAAACCGTAGGTCTTGTCCAGGTCAGGCTTCTGCTTTGCCTTCCTCGCATTCGTGAATGACTGCAGCATCACATGCGTGACGTTTCCGTAGAACGCTGCTATGAAGCTGAACCCGCTCATCGCAACCCCGTAATCACCGAGCATGCTCCTTGTCACATAAAGACCGAGAAGGACTATTGCAAAATTGACAAGCCCGTTGCCCAGCAGGTTCTTCATTCCAATTGGCGCGGAGAATTTCACTGTCTCGCGCACCTCCTGTGAAGTTGCAAGCCTCACCCTTCTTGCGCCATACTGCTTCCTTTCGGCATTCACAAAATGCTCAGCAAACAGGAATCCAAGGAAGTCGCTTGCAAGCAGGCCTATCAGTGCGCCGAGCACCCCATAACCTGCAAGTATCAGGCCGACGCTGACTACAAGCTGTATGATGTCTGAAGTCAGCATGGTTGCGACCGCAAGCTTCGCCTTGCCGAAACCCACGAGCGCGTTTTCAGATACTGCTTCCAATACTCCGAAGAATATCGAGACAACTGCAATCACAAGGAATATGTAATCCACGCCTGTATTCAGCGCAGATCCAGCGACTATTCCGCTTACAGCCAATCCTATGACAAGCAGAACTGCTGTAATGGCAAGTATGACCGTATACCCGCCTGCAAGTATGCGTTCAAGCATCTCACCGCTGCGTACGAACCTTGCTTCTGTAATGCCCTTTATCAGATAGTTCCCGACCCCGAAGCCGCCGAAGATTCCAATGGCAAGGCTCCCGAATCCGAATGCGAAGGTATAGACTCCGTAGTTTGAAGGGCCGAGCAGCCTTGCAACTGCAACGTAGATGAACAGGCTGACCAGTATGCTTGCCACCGTGCCTGTGAACATCGATGAAAAGCTCCTCACTGTTTCCCTGCCGACACCAAGCTCTTGCTCTTCCATGGCATACCTGCGCAAATTACAAGATATCTGAAGTACGGCAGAATATCTTGGAAAGGTTTTATAATTTATAATGTAAGCTGTTCTTTAATTCTTATTGGTTCTTATGCGGGTAAACTACGGGAATGTAAAGGAGGCCCTCAAGAAATACAAGCCAGAGGGCAGGATGTTCCTCATATATCTTGCCATATCCATGGTCCTCTTCTGGTACATAGCAGTGAACATAACCAGCGCAGTGCCAAAGGGCTACGGCGATGTCTACCAGAGCATGTTCAACCTATGGTGGGTGCCGTATGCCATATTCACGCTTCACGCTTCTCCTTATTTCACGAACCTGCTGTACTATCCTGTCGGCGCAAACTTCGTGACGCAGACCATGAGCCCTCTCGCAGGCATACTCTCATGGCCGATACAGCAGATTAGCCCTGCACTCGCATACAACTTGCTCTTCTTCCTGAGCTTCGCGCTTTCAGGAGTATTCATGTACATGCTTGCCGATTACATAATAGGCAACAAGTACGCAGCATTCATCGCCGGGCTGATATTCGCATTCAGCCCCATGCACATAGCGCAGGCACAGGCACACCTCGACTGGACGATAATAGAGTTCATACCGCTGTTCACGCTCTTCTTCCTGAAGTCCATGTTTGAGGAAAAGAAGAGGTATCCAGTATACGCCGGCATATGCTTCTTCCTTCTTACGTTCATGGGAGACATAGAGCAGGGGATAATGGTATTCCTGTTCGCTATACTCTCCTTTGTGATAATCGCAATAATCAGGAGAAAAGAGATAAAAATCAGGAACGTTTCGCTGAACATGGCATACATGATAATAGCCATACTCATACTCTTTGCCCCTTTCATATACGGAATGCTGCCGCACCTGAAGGCCGCGCTCAATGAGACAGGCCAATTGTCAAACATAGTGCATAACATGCAGTGGAGCGACAACCTTGCCTCGTTCTTCCTGCCGAGCTATTACAATGCATTCTTCCACAATGCTTCTTTGTCGTATGCAAACCAGACGTATGCACTTAGTTACCAAGGCTCCAATTACGCAATAAATGTCGGCGAGCGCGTATCCTACATAGGATATTCCGTGCTCATACTCATGGCCCTTGGGATATATTACGATTACAAAAAGAACAGGATGAAGCACTCCTTGTTCTGGATAATAATATTTGCAATATACTTCCTGCTGGCTCTCGGCCCGAACATAGAGGCGTACTCCACAGTCACAGGAATACCAACGCTTTATTCCATATACCTGCAGATACCATACATCAACATAATAAGGGAGCCTGGAAGATTAGACCTGATAGTCACGATAGCGACAGGCATACTCGCAGCCCTTGGGTTCGCCCACATACTTCATAACAAGGAGGAGAAGAAGAAAATAATGTATACTGCGATACTGTCCGTGATAATACTCGCAGAGTACGTGGGCTTTGCGCTTCCGCCTTTCTCATCACAGCTTATAATGAGCTCGACAATCCCTGCAGAGTATTACCAGATAGGAAATGTCACAGGCAACTTCTCAGTCCTTATGCTGCCTTCGCTTCCATTATCCGGAGCCAATCCTGCAGAATACACCGGCGCAGAGACATATTACATCACTGCTACCAAGAGGCCGCTGGTAGGAGGATATACTGGAAGGACAAATTCGACGCAGTCTCTTTCAGTATCGCTGATTCCTCTGTCGGAGCAGGCCCAGACCCTTCAGTTTGAGCCGAACCTTGGATATGCATCTCCGATAAGCCAGAACGTGACCAACGAGACCCTGCTCTTCCTCGCCCTTTACAACACCAGCTTCATAACCGTGCTAAGGAACGCATACAGCCAGTCATCGCAGCAGCTCCTTTACTCGTATCTGACTTCCGCGTTCGGGCAAGGCGTCGTCACAAACTCATCGTTTGTTTTCTCAACAAAGCAAGCGCTGGCTGAGCATGCAGGCAGGTCGATAGTGGCGTATCCTACCGGGGCCATGTCATGGGTGTCAGGCGCGCTCATATGCTACTTTTCAACCGGCCCGTGCAACCAGACGCTTGAGCGCATGTGGGTCGGGAGCAACTACAGGGGCATAATCGTATACTCGCCGAACAACACAGGAGTTTCCATCACAACCAATGCAATAACCTATAACGGGAACAGCGAGCTTTACGTTTACGTAAACGGAGCGCTGCAGCACAACATAACGCTTGGGCGCTCTGATCAGGAATACTCATTCAACGCAATTCTGAAGCAGGGATTCAACCAGCTTGCGCTCTACCAGCCGAATTCCACCTTCCAGAGCCCTAACCCATACCTTACGTTCGGAGTCTACAACATAACTTTTTCTCCGATAAAATGAAATCATCCGGACAGCCTGAATCTCAGCGCGGCCTTGAAAAGATACAGCGCCACAGATGATGAGACCTGACTAGTCCTCCCTTCTTTCCATGCTATCGGCATCTGGTACGGCATTATTCCTTTCCTTTCCGCCCTTATTATAAGTTCAGAGTCGAAGAACCACGAATCGTCCTGAACTTCATTGATTATTTTTTTTATGAAGCCTGAGGACCAGAACTTGATGCCGCACTGATGATCCCTCACCTTTGAATTGAAAAGCGCGACAAGAAGGGCGTTGTAAAGCATGCTTTCAGAAAGTCTCCACAAACCCCTTTCTGACTTTGACATTCTGCCATACCTGTTTCCTATCACAAAAACATTCCCTTCCTTGACTTTCTGCACCGCTACACCTACGTATTTCGGCGAAGCAGACAGGTCTATGTCTATGAATCCTATAATGCTGCCCTTTGCAGCAGAGACGCCGCTCTTTATCGCCTTTCCCTTTCCTGCCCTTGCCTTTTCAGAAAGAAGAACTACATTCTTCATGCGCGCATATTTCCTTGCAAGCTCCACCGTCCCGTCTATAGAACCATCCTCTGCTATTATTATCTCGAAAGAACCCATGCCTGACATTGCCTTGTATATCTTGGGAAAATTCTCCTTCATGTTCCTGTATTCGTTGTGAACTGGCAGTATCAAACTTATCATAAACTCAGCAGAAGTAAGGTTCCAAAAAACTCGTCATTCATATAATTCAGAGAAAAGCTTTAAATAAACACCACAGGATAGTTGGTATGGTTGGAAAGGGTCCCTGTATATTTAGCGACCAATGAATGTTTAACAGGGTTGGTAGAATGGAATCGAAAATAGGCGAACTCGAAGTGGGGCAGATATACGATTTAAGGGTATCTGCAAAGAACTCGCAGGGCGAAGGGATTGGCAGGGTCAATGACTTCGTAGTCTTCGTAAAGAACACGAAGACAAGGATAGGCAAGAGATACAGGATAAAAATAACTGACAAGCACAAGGATTTTGCCTACGGCGAGTCGCTGGAGAACAGCAAGTATTTTATAGGTAATGGTAGCCTTATAGTATAGATTTTTGTCTTGCTTTAGATTCTCTAATCAGTACTATGTGGCAGGTCTTAGGATGGAATACAAAGCTATATATGAAAAAATGAGAAAGGGCACTACGACCCTCGGGATTATCTGCGATGACGGCGTAGTGATGGGCGCAGACTCAAGAGCCACGATGGACACGTTCATATCTAGCCAGGAAGCTATCAAGGTCTACAGGATAAACGATTCGCTTGCAATGACAATAGCAGGAGGCGTAGGCGATGCTGAATATCTGATCAAGCTGATGAATGCGCAGAACCAGCTTTACGAGATGGAAGAGAAGAAGAACATGTCGCCAAGGTCTGCAACTTCGCTCATGTCAATCATACTCCAGGAAAACAAGATGTACCCGTTCATGGTGCAGCTGCTGCTTGCAGGTTTCACGAACGGCGTCCCTGAACTGTACGACATGGATCCGCTAGGCGGCTACATAAAGGAGAGCACATTCACCTCATCTGGTAGCGGCTCGCTTACGGCACTCGGATACTTAGAAAGCGCATACAAGGACAAGATGAGCATACAGGAAGGCGTCAAGCATGCAGCAAAGGCCCTCGGCATAGCGATGAAAAGGGATTCGGCGACAGGCGGCAGCATGAAAATAGTTTCAGTGACGAAGAAAGGCTACCGTGAATACACTAAGGAAGAGATCGAGAAAATCTCAAAAACCTGAAATAAAACATCAATTTTCTAATTACATTTCTTGTGGTTAAGTGGCAGAAGAGATAAACAAAGACATTCTTGAAGAGGTAAAGAGGCTGATGCCTGCGCCTGCAGGAATCACAAAGGTGGATTTCGAGGGCCCTGACGTTGCAGTATACGTGAACGACGTAGCCTTTGTCTACAGGGACGAGAACATAATAAGGAACATTTCCGTTTCGATAAAGAAAAGGCTCATTGTCAGAAGCGATGCATCAAAGCTCACTGATCCTGAGTCAGCAGCGAAAAAGATAAAAGAGATAGTGCCTCCAGAGGCGGGTATATCAGAAGAGGGCATACGCTTCGTTCCTGAGTTCTCAGAAGTGTACATAGAGGCTCTGAAGCCTGGGCTTGTCATAGGAAAAGGAGGAGCGAACCTGATAAACATCATAAGCGAGACGAAATGGATACCCAAAGTGCTTAGGATTCCGACAATGAACAGCGACGTGATAAAAGGGGTCAGGAACATGCTGTTCAAGGAAAGTCCGTTCAGGAAGAAGTTCCTCGACAGCATAGGCAACAAGATAAACAAGCAGATTATGAAGAGCGAGTGGATAAAAGCGACAGCACTCGGAGGCTTCAAGGAAGTGGGAAGGAGCTGCATGCTCGTCGAGACAAATCATTCAAAGATATTAATAGACTGCGGCATAAGCCCTGAGCCAGGTATAAAGGGCGTCGATGCAAACCCATCCAACGGAGAGAACAAGGCATTCCCTTATGTCGCTAACATGAATGCGACGATAAATGACATAGACGCTGTGATTTTAACGCACGGGCACATGGACCACATAGGTTTTGTCCCATACCTGTACAAGTTCGGGTACACAGGGCCGGTGTACTGCACGCCCCCAACAAGGGACCTTGCAGCTCTCCTGCTTTACGATTATACAAAGCTCGTCATCAAGAGCGGCGGAACACCGCTTTATGGCGAAAAGGACGTAAAGACCATGCTCATGCACATGGTGACAAGGGACTACGGCGAAGTGACAAACGTAACCGACGAGATAAAACTGACGTACCACAACGCAGGCCACATACTCGGAAGCGGCACTGTGCACCTGCATATAGGTGAAGGGATGTACAATGCGGTGATAACAGGAGATTATAAATACGGGTTCACACGATTGCTTGACGAAGCAGATACGAGATACCCAAGAATAGACGCGCTCTTTACAGAAAGCACATACGGCGGACCAAATGACATAACACAGAACAGGAAGGATTCAGAGACAGAGCTCCTTGATTCCATACTTGCAACAGTGAACAACGGTGGCAAGGTACTCATACCTCTATTCTCCGTAGGCAGGTCGCAGGAGCTCATGCTCGCACTTGAGAACTACATAAACAACAATCCAAAGTACAAAATCGAAGTGCCGATATACCTTGACGGGATGATACTAGAGGCAAGCGCGATACACACCGCATATCCAGAATACCTGAAATACAGCGTGCAGCAAAGAATACTCAACAACAATTCGCCGTTTGAGAGCGAGATATTCGAAATAGCAAAGGGCGAGAAAAGCGAGATACTCGACAAAGGCCCTTCAGTGGTCCTCGCAAGCGGAGGCATGCTCAATGGAGGCGCAAGCCTCGGCTACTTCAAGGAGATGGCAGAGGACCCTAAGAACCTGCTGGTCTTCGTAGGGTACAACAGCGCAAACTCCTTAGGAAGAAGGCTGCAGAACAAAGTGACTGAGATAGCTCTCCCTGGAGAAGACGGCAAGCTGGAGCAGGTGAAGGTGAAGATGCAGGTCAAAACAGTTGAAGGCTTCTCAGGTCACAGCGACAGGCACCAGCTGATAGACTTCGTGAAGAACATGAGGCCTTCCCCGAAGAAGATATTCACGATGCATGGCGAGGAATCGAAATGCGAAGACCTTGCACGTGTCCTTGGAAACATAATGCACGTAGAATCAAGGGCTCCGATGGATCTCGATTCTCACAGGCTCAGGTAAGCTCGCCAGATGTATCTGCAGAGCAAATCCCTGCATCTACGAAATTAACCGCAATTATCTTAATCCTAGAAGCCCAACTACATCATGTTTTCATGTTTTTTGGACGCGGCGGGAGCGCTGAAAATGTAAAAGCTGACGGACTGTCTGGAATGCTAAATTCATCCTTTGACGCCAAACTGAAGAACCTTAATTCCAGGGCAGCCTCCTGCCTAAAGGAATTAAATCACGCTAAGGAGGCATATGGGCGCGCATGCAGGGAGTTCGGCATGCTTGATGCTGAACCTGAAGTGGACAATCCATACGTGGACTTCACCGGGTTCCTGAAGGACCAGAAGCATTACTACACCGTTACATTGACAAGGATAGTAAATGAATGGGATGCCAGCATGCCGGCAGGGCCCAACCTGTACGAAAGATACTCCATTGTGCTTTCAAGAACCGACAGGTTCATACAAGAATCGCTCGAATCAAACAACAAGTTCAAGTACGTCCTCTACACCCATGGCAGATACTTCGACAATTTTAAACGATCGTTTTCCGCTATAGAGAGGCAGAGAAACACGCTAAAAAACGAACTTGAGAGCATGAGCAAAGAGCTTCTCGAATACAACACTGTAAACAGCAGAATCAATTCACTCAGTCTGTTGGGGGAAGAGCTCAATACTGCAAAAAACACAATAAGCCTGCTGAAAGGATCCCTGGCAAACCACGATGCGGCATCAATAGACGCAGAAGAAGCAAAGCTGGCGGAAGACATTGAAGTCGAAGAGAAAAGCCTCAAGGAGCTGAACAGGAAAATATCCGATCTGCGTGAAAAGATAAACCATCTCACAGCCCCACTGGGGCGGATATCAAAGAAATACGATCATATTTCAGCAAGGAAAGTGCGCCTGTCAGATATCCTATTGGATCCGTTGCACAAGATAAAAGGGGAAGACGACTATAAGGAGTTCAAGGCGCTTCTTACAGAACTGAAAAAAGCCTTGGAGTCTGGCTCAATAGAATCAAAGAACGGTACGAAGGAAGCTGGAGAGGTTTTAGAGCTGATGAATGCTGATTTATATGGATTGATAAACTCGTTCAACTCTACAGAGGCAGGAAGGCAAGAAATTGAAAAAGGCATAAAGCTGTCTGCAAATGCAATGTCCAGGATAAAAGACGGCAGGATGTCGCACCAGAAGGCGGTATCAGAAATAGAGTCGACAGAAGCGCGCGAAAAAGAGATTATAAGAAAGATTTCAGAAACAAAAGCCAACATAGAAAAGGCGTTTTTTGATTACTACAAGAAGAAGATAACCATCACGGACTGATTTTACAAGCATTATTTGCCTGTCACATGCTCATGCAGGATTCAATTCCTCCTTTCCCTTGCAATGGACAAGGAGTGCGCTTTTATGCTCTGCAGCGCAATCTGCTTGACAAAGAAGTTATTGTCCTCGGCAAGTTTCATTATCGTGTCGATGGGTGCCTGCCTGTTCTCCGCAACACCGAACCTGACCCAGTAGCTGCTGTCTGTGCCAAGCGTCTCAAGAATATCATCAGGCGTGTTCCTGTTCCTTGCAACTGCCCTTCTGACCCACTGGGAGTCATCAATGCTTAGCTTGAAGAGCATGTCGTGCGACGTTTTCTCATTTGAAGCTGCAGCTTCACGTACGCAATCATAAAGGTCGAAGCATAAGGGCTTCAGCGAACTCTCAGATATATACTTACTTCCGGCTGCAACAAGCCGTTCCAGGGGATCAGTGCTCAGGGCAAACCTGCCTATCTCATCGAATATGTCAACCTCTTCCATGCCAGTGCCGATGATTATCCTATTCACAAAACCACACAATAAAAGAGATGAATTCCATGATATTTAAATCTTGTCGTGATAAAGCGATATGAAGTGACAGGCATGCCTGCAATCAAGTGGAACGCATGAAGGACAAACGGATTTACAGAAAAGCCGCAGGAGCAATGCTAATGGCGGCATTTGCATCACTGCTAATATCAAACATATTGTCAATAGCCGCGTACCCGAGCTTTAATCCCAGCAAACAGTACTTCAGCGACTTTGGAATAATAAAGGCGACATCGCTGGCGTGGAACACGGGGATGTTCATTTTCGGAGTGTTGGCTGCTGCAGGGCTATTGCTGCTGCTTTATGCAGGAAACAGGAACAGTTTGCTATTTGCAATAGGGATGGCGGCAGGTATAGGCTTTGCAATATTAGCGGCATTTAACGAATCCGCAGGAAGTATGCATACAACAGGCGCACTCCTTGCTTTTGCTGCAGGAAGCATATTCACAATAGGGTCATACAACACTGAAAAGGGACCATTACTATACGTTCCAGTAGCGCTCGGCCTGATAAGCATAATCTCACTCATAATCTTGATTTTTTCAGCAAGTTTTCTAGGCCCTGGGATAACAGAGCTATTCATAGTAGTCCCGTTTGCAATATGGTTGCTGATTGTTGGGGTCAAACTAGCTATTTTCAAAAGCAACAATTATGAGTAAGGCTAAAGTACAAAATACTGCATATACCAACAGGCGCTCTGTTCAATGTTGAATATGTAGAATCCTAAGAACCACGCAATCCTGACTACTGATCTACAACATCGTCAAGTATTACTCTCTTTTCAAAAGCCCCTCTCTCATCCCGTTTCTTCTGTACTATAGAATCAAGTTGCACTTTGTGCATGCCCTTTGCAATTGCAATAGCATAAACGACCTCTAGAATATCTGCAAGCTCCTCAGGATTGCCGCTTGCTACATATT
>DAIDAD010000030.1 GCA_027310795.1 Candidatus Micrarchaeaceae archaeon
GCATGTGTTTCAGCCACATACTATTCCTGAGCAAGCACTACAGTAGTGCAGGAATAGTATCTTTCACCGCCCATTCTTTGGGAAACTGGAATTCAGAGGCTATGGTCGGAGGCAAACCTGGCGCCCTTTCAACAGCTGCGCCAGAGCTGGTCAGGCTCTGCATGATGAACCTCAAAAAGAGTGCGCCTGAAACGATCAACACTGTACTCGAAACAACGCACCACGGCCCTTTGTTGGACACCCCCTGCACATTCATAGAGCTTGGTGGAAATGATCATGCAATAAATGACATAAAACTTGCAGAAATCCTTGGCAAGGCCGCGGCAGATTCAGCGTTCGCGCTTGCAGAATGCAACTCCGGATACAATCATGTGGCAATCGGCCTAGGAGGCAACCACTACCCTTCAAAATTCACAAAACTCTGCACTGAAAAAGGGTATGCATTCGGGCACATAATGCCCAGCCACGCTTTTATAAACGATGACGGCACAGACAATATCGAAATGATAAGTCAGGCGGCCACAAGGAGCGACAGGGAGCCTGAGTTTGCAGTGATAGAGTGGAAGAGCTTCAATTCCATAGTGAGGAACAAGGTTCTCAAGAAGCTGGGCGACATGGGAATGGATTATGAAAGGGTATGAAATACTTGCATTCATGATTGCGGCATCGCTTATAATCAACAGCGCAGCAGCTCAGTACTGGTTCCAGTTCGGAGCCACAGGCGACCAGGCTGCATATTACAACACCGGCGCAGGCGTGACGATAAAAACAGCGCAGCAGCCAGGCGTAAGCGACGGCTCCATGGGTTTCTGGGCCGGGGAGAACCTTGCAAACGGTGCATTCATACAGACAGGTTACGTCATAGAAAACCAGTCAGGCAGCTACCCTTCATACTGCACGATATCAAAGTGCACAGGTTACGAATACCTGAAGAAAGGCGATGCGGAATGGTTCTACGAATATTTCGAGCCAGGCTCAAATTCCTCAGGGTTCCTTGGCGCGCTGGGACCAGACGCATCTGCAGGAACTAACGGCACCATCAACAGGTATTCATTCTACTATTCCCAAGGTAACTGGCACTTCCTTTTCAATGGCAATGAAATAGGCAGCGTAGACCTCGGCACAGGCTCATCAGGGACAAATGCGCCAGTGGCATTCGGCGAACTTGCGAATACCTCCAGCAACAATGAATACATAGCCCCTGTGGAATTCACAAACCTCTCTTTCTACAACGAATTCGGCAGCGAGATGCCTCTCCCAAAAGGCTACTCGTACATAGGCTATGGCATCGGCAGCGATAAGTCGCTGCAGAATCCGTACAGCGTTTCAGAGGTAGGGCAGAGGGTGAACTACTTCCAAGTGGGGTCTGGGCTGAACCAGTCGTCTAACGGCTACGAGCTGTGGAGCCTTGGCTACCATCTGAGGACAGTATCCAAATACGGCACAGGGAACTCCAACGCAAGCTACCGCGCATATGCAACAGAGGTGATATCAGAACCGGAATACGTCTACATAAATAATGGAACACGAGCGAAGTTCACCGGCTGGGTCGGCACGGGTTCGGGCTCCTACACAGGTGCTAGCAATGTTGCACAGGTATCGATGTCAAGCAACATAACGGAATATGCAGGATGGCAGGTGCAGTACCTTTTCACAGTCAATTCATCATACGGCCAGACAAACGGCACAGGCTGGTATGAATCAGGTTCAACAGCGTATTATGCGATAAGCAACTCCACAGTATATGAAAACAGCTCTGCAAGGTTCGCCTTCGAGGGCTGGAGCAATGGCAACAGGAATACCTCAGGTACTGTATCGATTACCGCACCATACTCTGTAAATACCTCCTTTTCGAAAGAGTATTACGTGAGCGCACATGCGGCTTACGGCAACCTGACAGGGACAGGATGGTACAAAGACGGCGCACCTGCCGCAATCTCAATAACAGGCTACATCGCAAATAAAACCGTAAACTCTAGGTCATCATTCTATGCATGGGACAACGGCTCCGCAACCCCGTACCTGAGCTTCATAGTGCACGCGCCAGTGAACATAACTGCGATATTCAAGAGTCAGTACCTTGTGCAGCTTGATGCGATAGACGCATACGGCAACGAGGTATTCCCTTCAAACATATACATAGACAATTCCCCTGTAAACACGACAACGTTCCTGTTCTCAGGCACGAATTATACGGTCAACGGTGCGTATTACAAGGGCACGTACATAAAACTTGACCAGGCGATAAGCGCAAACAGCCGAAAGACCATATTCATATCATTGCCGATATACAACATAAACCTCACAGCAACGGACATGTTCGGCATGCCTGCAAACGCAACTGTGTACTTGAACTTTGCAAATGGCACATCAAGATACCTGCAGCTCGGCAGCAGCGGCAGGGCTGCCGTGTCAGAAGTGCCTTACGGTTATCTCAACATAAGCGCTACATATTCCGGGCTGACTGAACACGCATCCACGGATTCAGGCAGCAACATCAAGTTAACATTCGTATCGATATACGACATAGCTGCATTCGCAGCAATAATAGTGCTCGCGTTCCTGCTGTATTTCGCGTCAAAGTCGATAATGCACGGCCCTGGCGCCTCCAAAAGGCAAAAATTATAACCCTTGCCAAAGATAATGTATTGGTCTTATGCGAATGGCAATCCTCATACCCCCGAAAGATTTCAAGGACGAATCGGTATCTGCAGCAAAGAACATGCTTGAAAAATGGGGCATAGAAACCGTCATAACGAGCTACTCAACAAAGGAGTGCAGGGGCTACCATGGCGCGGTTTACATGCCGAAGCTCAACGCTGGGCGCATGAAGAGCAGCGACTTCGACGGCATACTCTTAATAGATGGCGTAGGCGTAGACTCCTATAAGCTTTATGATTTCAGACCGCTCCTTGATACAATTTCCGTTTTTGCGAACACCGGCAAGATAGTCGCAGGAATAAGCAATGCGATAAAGATAATGGCAAGGGCGAACATAATCTCAGACCTGAAGATAGCGGTCCCGAAGGACGAAGAGGCGAAGAGGCTCGTGCAGCTTTACCACGGCAAGGCCTCTGAGAATTACATAGAGGAGCAGAAGAACATACTCACGCTCAGCGATTCTGAAAAAGTTGATCAGCTGTCAGAAATGATAGTGAAGAAACTAGGCGCAAAATAAATCCAGGATTCATTTATAGAAAATATGCCTCTCAGCGCCGCATTCGCACTTGTAAGCGACATAGCCGCCGCTTGAAACTGCACGTACAACGGCATTTACTCCTGGGACAAGAGGGCTGTGGCACTTTCTGCATACCTGCACCTTCAATGTTTTTGGAATGCCTACCTTATAATGCGAACTTATCTCTTCTGCTATCCGCACATACCTCTTCCCCATCCCGCTCATCGGGCTATTCTTATTCAAGGATTCCTTTGCAAGCGACAGCAACCTCGATATCCTGTAGTCTGCCATCTCCTTCTGCACCCTGCTGCCTTTCAACAAACCACCTTCACCTACTCCTTCCCGCTCCCCTTCCTGCCCTGGCATTTCTGATTACAAGATAAGCTATTGCCAATATTATGATCATCACGATTATTGCAGGCGCTGCGTATGATCCGCCGCTGCCATTCGAAACCGCTGCGGTAGTAGTCGCTGCTGACGTTGTTGAATTCACAGTATAGGCGCTGGTCGCCGCAGTGCTTTGGCCGCTCCCAGGATAAACTGTGGTGGGCTGAGCTGTCGTCGTACCTGGTGCAGTAGTCCCTGCCGTCCCGTTCCTTATGCGTGCCTGGATCATTGTTATATTCACATATGCGCCGTAAAGCGACCTGTTGACTATCGATACGTTGACAGTCTCAGTGTAATTGGTCGGGTCGCCGCCATATGCCCTTAGCTGTATGCTGTACCTGTTGTTCGGGGTGAGCGCCGTCGGCTGTATCAGCAGCTGCCCGAAGAAAGGCGGAAAGCCTGTGTTGTTGAGCAGCTCGACGCTCATGTTGTATATTGTAAACGAGCTCTGGTTGATTATGTTGAGCGTGGTATAGCTTGAGTTCCCACTTATCGGGTACACCAGGAAGTTTACGTACTTGTTCTGGTAATTCGGGATTACCATCGAAGTGTTGATCGCTATGGTAGAATGCCCAGTCACCGTTGAATTTGGGACAGAGGAAACATTTGCACCATGCGCCATTGCAAAAGGCATCACAATCAGCATGACAAATGCCAGCAACATTCTATACATCGCACCGCATATAGATTGAATTCGGAATTTAAATAACTTGTCTTCCTAGCCGAAGAGCCCGAACTTCTTTTTGCCGTCGCCTTTGCGCGACTCTCCTATGTCCCTGAACCTCTCCATCAGCTCCCTTTCCTCACGTGAAAGCTCCTTCGGCAGCTCTACGCTTACAACCGCTATCTCATCGCCTATGCTGCCCCCGTTGAGCCTTTTTATGCCCTCGCCTCTAATAAGTATCCTCCTGCCCGGCTGCGTGCCCTTCTCTATCTCTATCTCTTTTTTACCGCCGATGAGCGTATGGACCGGAACCCTGCCGCCAAGAACAGCGGTGTAGAAAGGCACGTTCACCATGGCAATGACATCATCGCCGTTTCTTTGGAACACAGGATGCGGGAGTTCGCGTATCTCTATGTAAAGATCGCCATCGCCATCAGGCCCGAAATCACCCATGCTTTCTAATCTAAGCCTCATGCCGTTCGTTACGCCCGCAGGTATGTTCACTTCTACGTTTTCAGTGGTTATCACGCCTCCCTTGCCAGAGCAGGTCTTGCATGCCTTCTCATAATATGTGCCTCTGCCGCCGCACTCTCCGCACGTTGTCACTGTGTTGATGCTTCCGAACATTGAGCGCTGCTGCCTGGTCATGTATCCTGAACCTTTGCACCGCCTGCACTTCACGGGTTTTGATCCAGGCTCGCCCCCCTTTCCCGAACACCTGCTGCATCTCTTAAGATGCCTTACGCTTATGCTCTTCTTCGCGCCCCTTGCTATATCCTCGAGGCCAAGGTCAATCCTGTACAGTATGCTCTGCCCTGTATTCTTAGACTGCTGCTGCCCTCCGAAGAAGCTGCCGAAAAGGTCCTCTGACCCGAAGCCGCCGAAATTGACATTCACGCCCATTTCACGGAAGATGTCTTCGAAATTAAAGCCGCGGAATATGTCTTCCTGTGAGAACTGCCTGTTGAATGCCTCAGGCCCATATGCATCATACTGCTTTCTCTTCTCTTCGCTGCCCAAGACCGCATATGCTTCATTTATATCCTGCATCTTCACCTTTGCGTCTTCGTTCTTGTTGACGTCAGGATGGTACTTCAGGACGAGCTTCCTGTATGCGTCCTTTATCTGCGCCTGGCTAGCGTTTTTCTGTATTCCCAGTACATCGTAGTAGTTCTTAGCCATGCCATTCCTGACCTCTATTTCTGCACCTTGAAGTCCGCATCAACGCTTCCGCCGTCTCCTGCTCCGCCTTCCGGACCAGGGCCTTCAGGACCAGAAGGGCCCTGCCCTTCAGCAGCACCCTGCCCGTACATGCTGCCGCCAACCTTCTGCAATTCATCCCGCAGCTTGTCAAGACTGCCCTTGATCTTCGCATAGTCCTCCGCCTTGACCGCTTCCTCAAGGTCCTTCTTCGCATTAGTTATCCCTTCCTTTACTTCCGCAGGTATCTTGCTGTCGAAGTCCTTTATGGTCCTGTCCGTTGCGTATATTATCGATTCTGCGTCGTTCTTCAGCTGTACGCGCTCAAGCTGCTCCCTATCCTGCTCCGCATTCTGCTCAGCTTCCTTGACCTTCTTCTCTATGTCGTCGCGGTTCATCTTGTTCGGCGCTACCACCTGCATGTTCTGTTCCTTGCCTGTGGCCTTGTCCTTTGCATTCACGTGCAGTATGCCGTTGGCATCTATGTCGAATGTCACCTCGACCTGGGGCACGCCCCTTCTTGAAGGAGGAATTCCTGTAAGGTCAAACCTTCCCAGCTCAATGTTGTCCCTTGCCATGCTGCGCTCCCCCTGCAGTATGTGTATGTCTACAGTTGGCTGGTTGTCCTCTGCTGTCGTGAAGAGCTGCGACCTCTTTGCAGGTATGGTCGTGTTCCTCTCGATTATCTTCGTCATGATGCCGCCCATGGTCTCAAGTCCCAGCGACAATGGCGTCACGTCAAGCAGCACCACATCCTTCACTTCGCCAGTGAGAACGCCTGCCTGTATGGCTGCGCCGAATGCAACCGCTTCCATCGGATCTACTCCTCTCTCAATCTTCTTTCCGAGGAGCTGCTCTATATAGCGCTGCACTATAGGCATCCTTGTAGGTCCGCCGACGAGTATCACCTTGCTTATGTCCTTCGGCTCAAGCTTTGCATCCTTCAGAGCCTGCACCACAGGCTTAGTGGTCTTGTCCACTATGGGCATCACTATCTCCTCGAGCTTCGCCCTTGTCATCTTATAAGAGAAGTTAACCGGCGAATTCTTCGGGCCCATGGCAAGGAATGGCAGGTTTATTTCTGTGCTGAGCGTTGTCGAGAGTTCGATCTTTGCGCGCTCGCCTGCTTCTCTTACACGCTGCACGGCCTGCTTATCATCAGAAACATCTACCCCTGTGCCTGATCTTATCTCTTTAAGGAGGAACTCAAGTATGGTATTGTCCATGTCAGTGCCCCCAAGCTTCGTGTCGCCGCTCGTGGCCTTCACCTCAAAGACGCCGCCGCCGAACTCCATGATTGTAACATCGAGCGTGCCCCCTCCGAAGTCATAGACCAATATCTTCGAATCTGCAGTATTCTTGTCAAGCCCGTACGCAAGCGACGCTGCCGTCGGCTCATTCACGAGCCTTATCACTTCAAGGCCTGCTATTTCGCCTGCGTCCTTCGTAGCCTGCCTCTGGTTGTCGTCAAAGTATGCAGGCACTGTTATAACTGCTTTCTTCACCTCTTCTCCGAGGAAATCCTCAGCATCTTTCTTTATCTTCT
>DAIDAD010000031.1 GCA_027310795.1 Candidatus Micrarchaeaceae archaeon
ATTATATTGTTTGCTAATTATATCCTATAAGGTGTTTCTTCTGAATACTCTTTACAGGGAGCAGTATGTCTCAGAGCTCAACGAGGGCATGGACGGGAACGAGGTCAGGCTGGCAGGCTGGGTCCACGAGGTAAGGGATATAGGGAAACTTCTCTTCCTTATTCCCAGGGACAGGAACAGACTTACCCCGTGATACGATGGAGATAGAAGCAGTGGACATAGCAAAGGATGGGGAGACGCAGGTGATTGTTGGGCATGCGGGCTTCATCAAGACCGTAGAGGACCTGTATGAGGCCATGGTCAACGCCGTGCCCTCGGTCAAATTCGGCATCGCGTTTGCAGAGGCGAGCGGCAAGCGCCTGGTGAGAAGCGACGGCAATGACGACGCCCTTATCAAGAGCGCTGAGCAGAACATGGAGAGGATAGGCGCAGGCCACTCCTTCATAATCCTGTTCAAGGACGCGTTCCCGATAAACGTCCTGAACAGCATAAAGGGCGTAAACGAGGTTTCCTCCATATACTGCGCAACCGCGAACCCAGTCCAGGTACTCATATGCAAGACCGAGAATGGGAGAGCGATTATCGGAGTTGTAGACGGGCAGGTCCCGTCCGGTACAGAGGGCGAGAGCGATAAAAAGGAGCGGCATGACCTGCTCAGGAAATTCAGATACAAGAAGTGACAGATGCATGCCCGTGAACAGGGAAGCGGCAGGTATTAGCAGGAGATGCATATGGATTACATAGCCGACCTTCACATACATTCAAGATACTCAGCGGCCTGCAGCGACAGGCTTACTATCGAGAACATAAACGCAGCGGCGGTTGAGAAGGGCATAGGCATAATCGGCACAGGCGATTTCACGCACCCCAAGTGGCTCTCCGAGATAAAGGACTCGCTGGTAGAAGGCGGAGATGGCATATACAGGCTGAAGAGCGGCTCCGGCACCAATTTCATACTGACATCGGAGGTCTGCACAATCTTCGACAAGGGCGGCACGAAGAAGATACATAACTGCATGCTCGCCCCTAGCATAGCTGCGGTAGAACAGATCAACGAGGCGCTTGCCAAGCACGGCAACCTTGCTGCTGACGGCAGGCCCGTACTAATGATGTCTGCTGAGGAGCTTGCAAATGCGGTCAAGGGCGCAAGCCCAGAATCGATAATATTCCCTGCGCATGCATGGACTCCATGGTTCGGCGCACTGGGTGCGATGTCCGGGTTCAATTCATTAGAAGATGCGTACGGCAGCGCTGCAAAGCACATCGCCGCTTATGAAACAGGGCTGAGCAGCGATCCTCCGATGAACTGGAGGGTCTCTAGCCTTGACAAATATTCAATGATATCGAACAGCGATGCGCATTCCCTTCCAAAGATAGGGCGCGAGGCAACAGTGCTCGATGTCAAAGAGATATCATACAAAGAGATTGCAGATTCAATAAACAGCAGGAGAATAAGAATGACAGTAGAGTTCTACCCTGAAGAGGGAAAGTACCACTACGACGGTCACAGGAACTGCAAGGTGTCATTGAGCCCTGAAGAATCGAAGAAATACAATGGAATCTGCCCGGTGTGCAGGAAAAAGTTAACAATAGGCGTCATGCACAGGGTCGAAGAGCTCGCAGACAGGAAAAACGGATACGTGCCGAAGGATGCGGCATCCTATGTGCACGCTGTCCCGCTCCTTGAGATAATATCTGCAGTCACAGGAAAGGGCCAGTCTACTGAGACGGTTGCTGGCATTTACAGGAATCTGATAAAGAAATTCGGCAACGAGATGAATACCCTGATAAGCGCAAAGCCCGAGCACATCATCAAGGAGGACAAAAAGATAGGCGAAGCCATCGAGCGCATCAGACAGGAAAGAATAAGAGTAACCCCGGGGTACGACGGAGTGTTCGGCATAGTGGATCTTTTCAGCGACGCGGTGAGCGCAAAGAATCACGGGCAGAGAACGATAAACGAATTCTGATAGAAGCTATAAAAACATGTTTCTTAAGATTATCTTGCTTGGTGTTATGGTGCAAAGGGTCGCAGCATTGGCGGTGATAGTATCTATGTTGCTTCTAGCCACAGCTGCAAGCGCCTATACCTCTTACATATCCGATCCTGCAGTGATAAACAACGGCACTTCTGGCCAGCTGACTCATATACAGCTTAATGTGACAAGCGGCAATGGCAACGTATCAATAAAAGGCCCGGCATCGGTCGCCCAGGACACTTTGTCATCTGCAGAAACAGGAGCCGCGTACGCAGCCAGATACCTCGGCATGAATCTCAACGATTACAATTTCTCATATCACATAATGGACAACAACAGCGCAGTGTCAGGGCCGAGCGCAGGCCTTGCGTTCACGCTTCTTGCCATATCAGGGCTTGAGCAGAAGCCACTGCTTAACAATTTCGCAGTCACAGGCACAATATCCCAGAACGGCACTGCGGGATTGATAGGCGGCATATTCGACAAGGCGTCTGCAGCAGCCGCAGCAGGCAAGAAATTCATGATCGTTCCATACACGACGCAGCAGTCCCTTGAATACATGTTCTATTATGCAACGCAACAGGACCTTGGGATACCGCTTGTCCAGGCTAAGAATGCATCTGCAGCAGCGTCTTACGCCTTCGGAACTACAAGCCCATCGCCGCTTACTTACAATTATTCTGTCAAGTACCAGACAGCAAACCTGCCATATGAGAACGAATCGTGCAATTCGTGCAACATCACATATTTCAGCCCCCTCGAGAACTTCACGATCAATTTTACATCATCGGAGATAAATTCGATAAACGGCAACTTCTCCTCACTCAAGTCGCAGATGCTAGCAAACCTGGCGAATTACTCCGCAATAGGGACCAAAGGATACCTCTACACAGCTTCTGATCTTGCATTCAACGAGTATGTAGACGCATTCACTGTGGCAAACACCAACAACGCATCTCTGGCCAATGCTTCTGCAACGGTGCATAACATAGTCAACTACTGCAGCTCAATACAGCAGCCGCAGATGACCTCGCAGAATTACGAATATGTGGTCGGAGGGCAGTTCAGGCTGGCGCTTGCGCAGACAGCCCTGAATACGTCAATATCAGAATTAAACGCTTCAACATCAAGCGACGCAATACTGCTCGGCCTAAGGAATGCAGGCACCGCATACGCATGGTGCAAAGCTGCATACCAGATGTACAACATCGCATATTCAATAGGTGGCGCCAATGTGACATACGGACAGGGTGCAAGAAGCCTCGCACAGCAGTACCTCTCTGAAGCCGCGCAGAGCCCCACAAGCGGTTCGTACCTTGCAATTGCTTCAGACGAATTCAGTTCAGGCAATTATTACGCATCGATATATGCTTCAGTATATTCAGAAGTATTCGGCTCTGTTTCCGCATTCAGCGCAGGGAAGGCTGCAGCGGTTTACAAAAACGCGACAGCAGAGCAGTTCGGCATCTGGCCAAAGGAATTCGCCGCATCGGCAGGTTTCTTCCTGTACCAGGCAAATGCGACAAACAGCCAGGCGCTGAAGAACAGCTATCTTGCCAGCGCCTATTCGTCAGCGCTTCTCTCATCACAGCTCTCATCGGCAAACATGCAGATAAAAGGAAGCCTTGTAAATTACACAGCCACGTACCCGCAATCAATCTCAGGGCTGCAGACGCAGCTGAATGAGGTATTCGCCATGCTCACTGTAATATTCATAATGCTGATTCTGATATTCATGATACTGCTTAAGAACGAGATAAAGGCACGGCAGGTTCAGGCAAAGCAGCCGCAGAGGAAGCGCAGATGATCATGGAAGACGTATTCTGCTCTAGGGAAAAGCTCAGCAATACAATATTCTATGAAACTGAGAAGTTCATGCTGGTGTACGACCTATTCCCTATTGTAAAGGGGCATATGCTAATAATCCCAAAACGCCACGTGGACGACATAATAAGGCTTGACGCGGCCGAATGGAAGGATCTGGAAAAGGTGAAGAACAAATGCATTCCGGTTTTGCTGGACAGGTACTGCAGAGACGACAGGTCGTATAACATTGCAGTGCAGATAGGGGAGTATTCGGGCAGGGAGATAAACCACCTCCACATACACATTCTACCAAGGGCTGAAAACGATGCATACAAAAAAAGGACGATGGAGCTTTACAGGAATATAGAGGCGCGCAGGGCGCAGGCAGAAGGCGCAGTCGGAACCGAGGTAAAGGAGCTCAGGAAGCTCTTCAAATATAAGCCAATGTAGATATCAGTATCGCAATAAGCGCAAGCCCCATGCCTGCAAGCGAGACATTCCTTGCACGTCCGTATTTCTTTTTCTCTTTCAGCAGGAAGAGCAGCCCTGCGTTGAACACCATTATGTCAGAAACAACTATCAGAACGCCGTAATAGAGGTTGTAAAGGAAGGGCGCAACATAGAAGAACAGGAACAGTGATATGGCTATTGCGATAAGGTACAGTACAAAGGCCACGGCAGAAGAAGCACGGCTTCCTATCACAACTGGCAGCGTCTTCACAGCCCTTGCCTTGACGTCGCCTGCGATGTCCCTTACAGTTCCGTCAATCTCCCGTGCAAGGCCGCTTGCGAATATCATAGCTATTATCAGCAGCGTTCCTATGCCAAGGCGCGTGGACACCACGTAATTACCGAATATGAACGGTATCGCCATAGAAACAGCGATATAGACATTTCCTATGAGGAACATGCCCTTCATTTTGTAGCTGTATAATATCGAGAAAACGGCGAATATCACAGCTATTGCGAAGCAATATATGTTTATGAAAGCGCTAGCAGCTATCCCTATCGCCATCGATACTAAGGTTATCGCCAGCGCGTCCTTGGGCTTCAGGCTCCTGTCTACAAGGGGCCTGTTTCGTTTGTTGTTCGCCCTGTCGACCTCTATGTCAAAATAATCATTGATTGCAAATGCGCCCATGCTTATGAATATCGGGGTTATTATGCTCAGGATAAATGGCCATGTGCCTGGAAAGCCGAATGCAAGCATCTCTGCCGCCACTACTGCCACTACCAGCATAAGGCTGTGCTCTACCCGTGTCAACTTTATTACGCTCCTTATGACTGACATTCAAACATATCCAATTTGCAACATGCATTTAAAAGATTAGCCGAGCCTGGACTGGCCGCTGTACTTCATCAGCCCTGAGGCCCTAACTCCTATCTTCCTCAATTTCCTGCCCCTCTCGAAACTGTCGAGGTAAAGAAGCCGGGCAGTGGAATAGATTGCTTCTGCTCCTGAAGACGGCTTTATGCCCCTGCTGTGCAGGTGCTCTGAGAAGTCGCTGTACCTGATTTTTACCGTTATGTTCTTGAATGCGAAGCCTGCCTTAAGCGCCTCAGCCGCGACCTCTTTTGATAGCTTCATCAGCTCCTGTTCGATTTCCTTCTGGTCGGAAGTGTCATGCTCAAATGTCGACTCCCTGCCTATGGATTTCGCCTCATAATTCTCCACAAGCGCGCTCTCGTCTATTCCGTTAGCATAATTGCGCAGCTCTATTCCAATAGACCCGAATTCCGACAGCAGCGCCATCTTGTTCGCCTTTGCAAGGCCGCCTATGCTTTTGATGTTCATCGACTCGAGTCGTGCCTTCGTCTTATCACCGACGGAGTACAGCTTGTCAAGCGGCATATTTCCCATAAAGGAACTTACTTCACTCTCGCGCACCAATTTTATGCCATCAGGTTTTGCTGCATCGGAAGCCATCTTCGCCATCAGCTTGTTGAAGCTCACTCCTACGGAGCAGCTGAGGCCGGGCTCAGCCCTTACCTTGCCCTTTATCCTTTCCGCATACTCCGCAGCCTCATCAAGCGAGCCAACGGCGCCAGTCAATTCCACATACGCCTCGTCTATGCTCACCTGCTCTACCTTTTCGGAAAAGCCTCTGAGGACATGCATCACCTTTGCAGACATTTCCTCATAATAAGGGAAGTCTGCAGGCAGGTACGCTGCATCAGGGTTTATCCTGTAAGCTATGGAAATCGGCATCGCACTTTTTATCCCCTGCTTCCTTGCGAGATAATTGCAGGTCATCACGACCCCGCGGCCCTTTCCGCCCTTCGGGTCTGCGCCGACGATGACTGCCTTGCCTTTCAGATCGCTCCTGCGCAGCTCCTCACATGCTGCATAAAAGTAGTCCATGTCCACTAGCAAAACTGCGCGCTTCTTGTCCATGTTATAGAATCACCCGAACATTATCTCTTCAATAGGGCCTTCTGGAGTCAGTTCCCTGAAGACCTGAGTCGTGAAGCTGTGGAGCTGTACATCGCCCCTTTTCCATGCATTCGCATGAAGGCCTGCGTTTATGCATGCCTTGTTCAGCATCTCTTCCTTGCCCCACTCGTTCTCAGCTGCGATTATTGGCAGAACCATCCCCCTATGGAACCCGTATACGACTGAAATTCCGTCCCTGCCCGGTTTTATCTTCCTAAGCTTTGCATTTTCGCTGCCTGTTACTGGCTTGAGACCGAAGATAAGATCGACCTCTATGACTATGTGCTCAAGCTCCCTGTGCGATACAGGCACAAACTCCTTGTCCTCTGTTGCTGCTACCGCTGCTTCGAGCAGAAGCGTACCAAGGTTTCCCTTAGGATGCGCAAAACCCATGCTGCCTCTCGGCGTCCTTGTGGGCCAGTGTTCTATCCTTACGAACACTCCGTGCCTGTTCTCGAAATTCCTGAAGTGCCTGATCACCTTTCCCCTGTCGAACCTTGCGCTGCCAACATACTCTGATATCGCCTTCCTCGCAGCGATGACCATATTTCTGCCTTCATCTATGGAATATTCGTCCATCAGAAACCCTTGCGCCTGCAAGCTGCGCCAATTACTCTAACTGATGAAAAACATAAGAAGATATCTGCCTCTTTTGTGTACTGCAAACGAATGCGCATACGCGTACAGTATGAAGAAACCAAAAATTATGCAGTCGCAGCATTTTATCAAGGTT
>DAIDAD010000032.1:0-309 GCA_027310795.1 Candidatus Micrarchaeaceae archaeon
GTTATATAAACATATTGGTCATCCTATATAACACCTTTTCTGGAATTTTTAGAAAACTTTTAATTAGTTGGCAGAGAACTTCTTTTGGGTTTGGAATGAAGATAGCGCTGCTCGGCGGCTATGGGGAGATGGGAAGAGTCATCGCCGCGGATCTTTCGGACACTGCGAAAAAGCACGAGGTCGTAATCGCAGGCAGGGACGGGGAAAAGGCAATGGCGTTCGCCAAGTCCTTCAAGAAGAGGAATATCATAGGTACGGAGGCAGATACTTCAGACAGGGAGCAGATGGATAAACTGCTTGACGGCGCTT
>DAIDAD010000032.1:319-6618 GCA_027310795.1 Candidatus Micrarchaeaceae archaeon
CTCTCAAACGGCGTGAACTACATAGATTTAGGCGGCATGTGCCACACCTCATTGAAGCAGCTGAAGCTTAACGGCAGTTTCAGGAAGCGTGGACTTGTTGCGGTGATAGGATGCGGTTCTACTCCTGGGATAACAAACATGATGGCATTGAAAGGTGCGGAGCGCCTTGAGTCCGTAAATTCAATAGACATAGCATTTTCCGACTGGGATAGGACAGATTACAAGATGCCGTTTGTGGTTCCCTATTCAATGTACACAGTATTTGACGAGTTCACCAGCCGGCCTGCTGTATTCATCGATGGAAAAATGCGCTTTGTCGAGCCGCTGAGCGGGGAGAAGAAGGTGCGTTTCCCAAGTCCGGTGGGCGTGTCGATATGCCGTTACTCTCTGCACTCGGAGCTTGCTACCCTGCCTGGCTCTTTTGCAGACAAGGGGATAAGGAACGTGAGCTTCAGGGGCGGCTGGGACAGCGAATTCATAAAGATTACAAAATTCCTGATAGACGCGGGATTTGCCTCTGGGCTAAAGGAGCATTTCAAGAGCGGTGACGCTGCGCCGAGGGATGTTGCTGTGAAGCTGCTGAACAGGTTCCTGCCTCCGAGCAATGTGAAGATAAACGACCTTGAATATCTGAGGGTGGAGCTCAACGGCTACAAGAAGGGCGCAAAGAAAAGGATAATTATGTACTGCAAAGCTGTGACAAACAGGAAGTGGAACATCGGCGCAGGGGCATGGGACACCGGCGTCCCGCCTTCGATAGCCGCGCAGATGATGGCTGAGGAGGAAATATCTGCGAGGGGAGTCCTGCCGCCTGAAGCTGCACTGCCTGCAGATAAGTTCTTCATAGAGCTTAAGAGAAGAAACCTGAACGTTTACGCCGAGGCATAAGCTTGCGCTTTTTGGCTTGCGTACTGCACTATGCAGACGGTTCCGCGCTGCTCATCCTCTCTCTTTTTATCTTTACGCTGAGCGCCTGATCTACAGCAAAGTCGAATGCGTCTAGCGTGTGCTTCAGGTCTTTCCTGTCATGAGAAAGGGATGTGTAGAAGCATTCCTGATTGTCCTCATCTACAAGCACACCTTTTGTCATCAGCCAGTACTGTATCTTGCCAAAAAGGTGCGCATGGTAGTTCGACTTCAGTTCACGGTAATTGTGTATCGCCTTCCTGTTGTTCGTGGCTATGTACTGGAACATGGTGGGCCTGCCCTGGACTACAGCCTTTACCCTGTGCTCTTCCAGGATGTTCTTTATCCCCTTCATGAGCTCACGGCCAAAGCCGTTCAGCCTGTCGTAAACGTCCCGATTCCTGAGTATCGACAAAGTCGCTTTTGCAGCTGCCATCGACATCGGATTGCTTGCATATGTACCGCCTTGCGTCACTTTATGCGGTCCGGGCCCGAAGAGCTCCATTATCTCCCGTTTGCCTGTTATCGCCGACATGGGGTAGCCGTTGCTTATTGATTTTGCAAAGGTCGCAAGATCAGGTTTTACCCCATAAAGTTCCTGCGCACCACCCCTTGCCACTCTGAAACCGGTCTTCACCTCGTCGAATATGAGCACTATGTCATATCTGTCGCATAGCTCCCTCATGAATCTCAAATACCCTGGCTTTGGCATTATGGCAGCGGCGTTCCCCATTATGGGTTCAGTTATTATCGCTGCAATCTTGCCATGGTGCTTCTTTACCGTATTTTCCAAAGACTCGAAGTTGTTCCATGTTTCTACTTTTACAAGTTTGCTTATTGATGATGGTATTCCTATCGACTGCTGATACGGGCGCTTTTTTGTGTCGTACGGCGGATGTGTGGAATAGAGCATGTAGTCGTATCCGCCGTGGTAATGCCCTTCGAATTTCAGTATGATTTCTTTTCCTGTGTAAGCGCGGGCTGCCCTTATCGCGTGCATCGTCGCTTCCGTGCCTGTGACAGAGAACCTGACCATCTCCGCGCAGGGGACGAACTCCTTCAGCATCTTGGCGACATCAAGTTCTAGTTCATTGTCAAGTGCATATACTGTGCCTTCACGTTCCTTCTTGTTCACCGCTTTTCTCACAGCAGAATAGCCGTGGCCAAGAATCACAGGACCGAAGCCAAGCCTGTAGTCTATGTACTTGTTGTCATCAACGTCCCATATGTGCGATCCGTATGCGCGCTTTGCGAATATTGTGCACGGGCTGTATATCGGGCAGAAGTATGCAGTCTGCCAGAGCCTTGCATTTGAGCTGACCCCGCCAGGCATAATCTTCAGCGCATCTGAGAACAGCTTCATCGACTTTGATATGTCAGGCCCTTTGTTTTTGTTTTTGGCATTGTATCAGCTTGTCATCTAATTATCACGGATTTTACGTTTGTGAATTCAAGGAGCCCGTATCTTGACAGTTCTCTTCCTATCCCGCTCCTCTTTATCCCGCCGAAAGGAAGCCTTGGGTCGGATCTTACTATGCTGTTTACTGCAACTGTTCCAGCCTCAAGGCGCGATGCAAGCCTCTCTCCTTTTTCATAATCCTCTGTCCATATGCTTGCGCCGAGCCCGAACTGCGAGTTGTTCGCTGCGATTATCGCTTCCTCTTCGTTCTTCACTATTGTCACAGGCGCTACAGGACCGAAGACCTCTTCCTTGAACAGCGGGGAGCTCTTCTTGACGTTTGCAATTACCGACGGTTCGAAGAAATATCCCTTCCTGTTCAGCCTTTTGCCGCCGGCCCTTGCGACTGCGCCTTTTGATAACGCCCGTTTTACCTGGTCTTCAAGTTTTTCCAGCTGTGCCTTGTTTGCAAGCGGCCCTATGTCAGTTGATTCAAGCATCGGATCCCCTGTTTTTTTATCCTTCATCAGCTCTGCAAACCCTATTATGAATTCTTCAGCCACTCTTTTCACGACTATGAACCTCTTTGAAGAGATGCAACTCTGGCCCGTGTTTATCGTCCTTCCTTCAACGGCCTTTGCGCATGCAAGTGCGATGTCTGCGTCTTCAAGGACTACGAAGGGATCCGAGCCGCCAAGTTCCAGGACAAATTTCTTTATATTCTTTCCTGCAACCGCTGCAACTTTGCTGCCAGCCTCTACGCTGCCTGTGAGCGATACTCCGTCTACAAAATCGCTTTTTATCAGAGCATTCACAGTATCGTGATCGGTTATTATAGTCCTGAAGACGTTTTCCGGAAAGCCCGCTTCCCTGAATGCGCTTTCTATATCAAGCGCGCATATCGGCACTACATTCGAATGCCTCAGCACAGCGGCGTTGCCTGCAGACATTGCAGGTATTGCAAAACGCAGCGCCTGCCAGAACGGGAAGTTCCATGGCATTATCCCAAGGATAAGGCCGAGGGGCTGGTGTGCGATATAGCTCTTTCTTGCATCTGTCTTTACTTCTTCGCTCTCAAGCCATTTTTCAGAATTCTCTGCGTATATTTCTGCTGTCCATGCGCATTTCTCTATCTCTGCTAGCGACTGCTTTATCGGCTTTCCCATTTCTATAGTCATCGATTCCGCATACTTCCTTGATTTTTTCCTCAGCACAGCTGCTAGTTTCCTCATGTATGATTCCCGTTCCTTCACGTCAAGAGCTGCCCATTCTGGGAATGCATTTTTTGAGAGCCTGCATATCTCAAGCGCTTTTGATTTGTCAAAGACTTCAAACTCTTTGTTCACCTGCTCTGTTGCAGGGTTTACCGACTGTATCTTCATCATTTGTCACCATAAACCACATAGTACCACGGCTTTCTTGCAGCGCCAGTCTGGTCTATGTAAATGTGTTTTATCTTCGTGTATTCTTCAAATGAGTACATCGAAAGGTCTTTGCCGAAGCCGCTCTGCTTGTAGCCGCCATGCGGCATTTCTGAGACGAGTATGCCGTGCTCGTTTATCCAGACCGTCCCTGATTTTAACCTGTTTGCGACGTCCATCAGTTTTGTGATGTCGCTGCCCCATACCGAAGCTGCAAGGCCGTATACGACTCCGTTCGCTTTTTCAACGGCTTCATCAATACTTGAATATTTTATGACGTCAAGAACAGGGCCGAAGATTTCCTCTTTGCAGATTTTCATTTCATGTGCCACGTTTGTGAATATTGTGGGTTCGAAGTAAAAGCCGTGCTTCATCGCTTTCGGCCTGCTGCCGCCAAGGGCAAGGTCTGCGCCCTCTTCAATTCCAGACTTCACATAACTTTCTATTCTCTGAAGCTGCTTTGCAGAGATTAATGGTCCCATGTCCGTCTTTTCATTCATCGGGTCCCCAGTTCTGATTCTTTTCGCCTTCTTCACAAGCATGGCCATGAACTTTGAATACATGCTTTCATGCACATACACTCTTGTTGCAGAGGTGCAGTCCTGCCCTGTATTCCAGAACGAGCTGACTATCGCGCCTTCAGTAGCAGCGTCTATCGATGCATCCTTGAGAACTATGAACGGCGCCTTGCCGCCTAATTCAAGGTGCACTTTCTTGACATTGCTGCTCGCCGCCTGCATTATCCTCTTTCCAGTCGAAGTATCTCCTGTAAGCGTTATCATGTCAACTTTCTTGCTTGTTGCAAGTTCAGTGCCGATTACTTCACCCGGACCTGTGACTACATTCAACACTCCTTTCGGAAGCACATTCTCTGAGAGCTTTGCGAATTCAAGAAGCGTGAGCGGAGTATATGATGCAGGCTTTATAACGACAGAATTGCCAGCCGCTAGCGCTGGCGCGAGCTTCCACACTGCAATGTACAAAGGATAATTCCATGGGACTACTGCTGCGACAACCCCTATCGGCTCCCTCTTGATTATGCTTGTGCCTATTCCAGAATAGTTTGCAGCAGCTTTTCCCTCAAGGATACGCGAGGCGCCTGCGAAGAAGCGCAGGTTGTCTATTATGAAGGGCAGGTCAGATTCCCTGCTGTACTTTATCGTCTTGCCAACATTTGCAGATTCTAGCTTTGCGATCCTTAGAAGGTTTTCCTCTACAAGATCGGCGAGTTTCCATATCGCCTTTGCCCTTTCAGCCGGCGTCTTCTCAGACCACACTCCCTTGTCAAATGCGATTCTCGCAGAGTCTATTGCAGTTTTTGCATCGTCTGCTGCTCCGAGAGGAACCTTTGCAATGACCTGCTCTGTCGCAGGATTTATGACGTTGAAGGTTTCTCCTGAAGAAGAATTTGCCCATTTCCCGTCAATGTACATTTTGTAATTTGCAGCTCCCATTCCAACATTTAAAGATGGAAGCCCGCATATTTAAATTTTGTGAATTAGCCTTCGTTTTCGATAAAACCTTTCCGAAAAGGTTTACGAAGTTATTTCTTCCACTCTATATGACCGTTAACTCCGTTCTTTTCATAAACTTCAAGAACTTGAGCGTAGAAGTCCTGCATCTCCTTATCCTTATTTGCTTTTGCAGCATCGTACAATCGTATGAAAAACTTCTTTCCAGATTCTGTTTGTTTATAGTTCTTTTTCTGATAATTATTTGCCCGCAAAGTGTTTCTCCGCAAAATCCAATATCACTAACCGTATGGCCTCGGACTTGGTGTTGGCATAGCCTTTGTCTACCATCTGGTCTAGAATCTGTAGCGCTTTGCCTCTCAAAGTAACGCTCATTTCTACCGTTTATAACATTGGTTATTTTGAATGACATTCTCCTAGGTTTATGTTCCCAGATGGGCTCGCGGAGAGTCGGACTCCTGTCTCTACCGTGTGAAGGTAGCGTCTTGCCGTTGGACTACGGGCCCTTTGCAAGTGATTTTGTCAGCTCAGAAACATATTTAAACTTAACACTATAATAAAGTAGCGCTGTCTGACGAGTATTACTGCTCGGTGGATGGTAATGAAAATTCCTATTGGAATTAGATGTAGTCTTGAGCAATGCAAAGAAAGCTCGCGATACAATTGCTGTTTAAAATTGCGAAACCAAAACTCCAGTCGATGCTGCTGGAGGACACTGCTATCAGATTCCGACAGCCATGCAAGTCAGCTCAACGACTTCGTTGGGCGGCGCACGGCTCAGTAACGCGTGGTCAATCTAACGTAGAGAAGGGGATAACCTTGGGAAACTGAGGCTAATACCATATAGGATAGGGATTCTGGAACGAGCCCTAACCGAAAGGGTTGCGAATTGGAGCATTACCGCTCTACGATGAGACTGCGTCGGATCAGGCAGATGGCGGGGTAACGGCCCACCATACCTTTGACCCGTAGGGGATATGAGAGTAAGAGCCCCGAGAAGGGCACTGAGACAAGGGCCCTAGCGCTACGGCGTGCAGCAGGCGCGCAATCTCCACAATGCGCGGAAGCGTGATGGGGGGAGTCTGAGTGATGGACTTAGGT
>DAIDAD010000033.1 GCA_027310795.1 Candidatus Micrarchaeaceae archaeon
CATACGCACTTAGGAATATGCGCCACAGTTGCGTTATAACGCCGCATGCGCGCGACTCCTCAACCAAGAATTACGCGGCACGCTTTATATTTTTAAATACGCCATACTCGACCACCTTTTCTGAATCTTTACGCATTACATTCCTACATTCGATCTGACCAAATCCAATAGTTATATATGTCTATATCTTTTATATATCTATTAGATATATATGAAAAGAACGCCCAAAAAGGTATTGGTTATCTTGCCCTCAGACGATGTGAAGAGGATAGAAGACCAAGTGTCAGAAGGGAAATATGTTACCAAGTCTGATTTCCTTAGGATTGCAGTAAAACAGCTATTGTATGGAACAGGCGGCGCTGAAAAACATACTGCAAAGTACTTATATCATGGCGAGGCAAATGGGCTAAACTCTGAAGAGGTATTGACAGAGCTGAAAGCCAATAAGACCAAGCTACATGATTTAGGAGTTAAAGAAATAGGTTTATTCGGTTCCTACGCTAGAAACGAACAAACTCCAGAAAGTGACATAGATATTTTGGTGGAATTCTCAGAAGGTAGGAAGAGCTTCCATGCTTACATGCAGTTAAAATTGTTTTTGGAGAGACTATTTAAAAAGAAGGTTGATCTTGTAATAAAAGAAGCGGTAAGGCCGGAATTAAAGCAGGACATATTAGAGGATGTGATTTATGCCTAGGAATTACAAGATATATCTTAATGACATACTGGCTTCCATAGCGAAGATAGGGGAGTATACAAAAGATGTTTCCTTCGAAGAATTTTCTGAAGACAGCATGAGAGAAGATGCGATAATAAGAAACCTCATCACCATAGGCGAGGCGGTCAAGGGTATCCCAAAAGATATAAAGTCCAAATCGCCTAAAACCGAATGGGAAGAGGTAGCTGGGTTTAGGGACATACTAATACATCAGTATTTCGGCACAGATCTTGAAACTGTTTGGGGCATCATAAAAAAAGACCTGCCGAAACTCAAGAAGGATGTAGACGCGCTGATCAAAAAACTTTAAATATGTTAGCGGGATCAAATCTCTTCCCGCTGGCAAACTGCCCAATACGTAGCTAAATTATTTGCTTGGGGTTGCGGGGATTTGAACCCCGACTTGCAGGTTACTTCATGTTATTGTTCGTAGTTCCAGATTCTCATCATCGCCAAAGGCTCATAAAATCATAAACATCTGGAGCCTGCCGCGCTACCAAATTACGCAACAACCCCTGTAATCCAATTATGAAGAGTTATTATATAAGTTTATTGCAAGTTCCATCTTGTTGATATGAACATAATTGTTGACTCATTGGGCATGCTCATCGCAAGGAAGTGGATTGCAGGCAGCAGCCTTGACAAGGCATTGGCTGAGGCCCAGAGAATCAATGCAAAAAAGGAAAAAGTGATAATGAACTATCTCGGGGAAGACCTGCGCAGCAGGCGCGAAGTTACGGAAAACATGCACCAGATAATGCTCCTCATACGCGGCATGGGTGAAAAGCGCATAAAGGGCAGCATAGCCGTGAAACCAACTCAGATAGGGCTGTCTGTAAATGCAGGATATTTTGAAAGGAACCTGCATTCCATAGCTGCTGAGGCGGGAAAACGAGGGATAACAGTATGGATAGACATGGAGCAGTACAGATATGTCGACGGAAGTATAAGGGCATACCTTAAATCGTATAAAAAACACAAGAACATCGGAATATGCATACAGGCGAAGCTGAGGCGCAGCCTTAAGGACATAGAAAGGATATCAAAGGCAAATGGCAGGATAAGGCTCGTCAAAGGCGCATACAAATACCCTTCAAGAATAGCATTTGAAGAGAGCATTGAGACATACGGCAACTACCTTAAATGCATGGACTACCTGTTCAGGCATGCAAATGGATTCATGATAGCGACGCATGATGATAAAATAATAGACATTGCAATAGAGAAAGAAAAGCAGATGAAGAAAAAGGCGTCATTCGGCATGCTGAAAGGCATAAGGGCGCCGCTTGCAGCTAAACTGGCAGAATCTGGAGAAGATATTAACATATACATGCCTTATGGTGAGCAGTGGCTTAAATATTCAATGAGAAGGCTTACGGAATGGGAGCACGCAAAGATAATACTGCAATCTGTAATAAAAAACTGATTAGATGATAAAAGCGATAATATTCGACATGGGAGGGGTGCTGCTCGACGCTGTCAATTACAAGTATTTCAACAGAATCGAAGCCCTGACAGGAATAGATGGAAAAATCATCAAAAAATATGTAAATTCGCAGCTTGCCCCTTTCGAATCAGGCAAGGTGACAAAGCACGAATTCGAAAAAAAAGTGGCGCAAAGATTCGGCATGAAGGAATCAGAAGTCCAGTGGTCCATCTTCCTTTACCAGAACGGCGCTGCAAAAAAAGAGGTCATGATGCTTGCTAAGAAACTTGGGAAGAGGTATCCGCTGGCATGCATAACCAATGTGGACAGGACAAGATACCGATATGCAAAGGTGTTCATAGACACTAGCATATTCAGGTTCGTACTTGCATCGTGCTACCAGAAGGTATCGAAGCCTGACAGGCGCATATACCTCGAAGCTATCAAAAGATTCAGGCTCAAGCCAAGCGAGATACTGTTCATAGATGATATGGATCTGAATGTAAAAGGGGCAAGGACCGTGGGCATGAGCGCCATACATTTCAAAGGGATAAACGATCTGAAAGCACAGCTTAAAAGATTTGGCTTGGAAACCTAATTGATGCGATGGCAGAGGAAAAGACAAAGGGAATCACTGCAAAAAAGAACGAGAATTTCTCTGAATGGTACGTGCAGGTCCTAATTGAATCTGGATTCGTTGACTACGGAGAAGTGTCAGGAACCCTTGTATTCAAACCAGCCGCATATTTCGCATGGCACGAGGCCATGCACGCCATAGACAAGGAGTTCAAGAAAAGCGGCATAGAAGACGTCTACTACCCAATGCTTATACCAGAAAGGTTCCTAAAGCAGGAAGAGACTCATTTCAAGGGCTTTGTGCCTGAAGTCGCATGGGTGACCGAAACAGGCGGCTCAAAGCTTGAAGAAAAACTTGCGATAAGGCCCACGTCAGAGGCGATAATGTACCCCCATTATGCAAAAATGATAAGGTCATGGAGGGACCTGCCGCTGCGTTACAATCAGTGGAACAGCGTGATCCGCTGGGAGTTCAAGCACCCGACGCCGTTCATACGGACAAGGGAATTCCTGTGGAACGAGGGGCACAGCGCATTCGCAACAGAGAAGGAAGCCAATGCCGAAAAGAACCAAGTCCTTGGCATATATAAAAAAGCGATAAAGGAGTATCTTGCCGTTCATGGGGTGGAAGGCAGGAAGACGGACAAGGAGAAGTTCAGCGGTGCAGTGTCAAGCCACAGCATAGAGCATATACTGCCTGACGGATACGCGCTGCAGGGGCCAGATTTCCACATCGACGGGCAGAACTTCGCGAAGGCATATGGCATAAAGTATCTTGATAAAGAAGGCAAAGAAGAGTACGCGTGGCAGAACACATTCGCATTTACTACAAGGGAGCTAGGCGTAATAGTAGCCGTTCACAGCGACGACAAAGGGCTTGTCATGCCTCCAAAGCTTGCATACGTCCAGGCTGTTATAATACCGATATACAGGAAGGAGAACCAGGAAAAGGTGATGGCATTCGCAAGAACCATACACAAAAAACTATCCGCATTCAGGGTGAGGCTTGACGACAGAGAGGGGTATTCCCCTGGTTACAAGTTCAACGAATGGGAGCTGAAGGGCGCATGCTTAAGGATAGAGATTGGGGAAAAGGAAGCATCATCTAATACAGTTACAATTGCAAGAAGGGACACAGGGGCAAAAACATCTGCTGCGGCATCTGCTATAAAAGCAGAGATTAAATCGCAGCTCAAAGAGATGCAGGCAAACCTTTACAGCAAATCCGGTGAAATGCTCGAATCATTCACATCAACAGCAGACTCATACGATGAGCTGAAGCGCATAATATCCTCAAAAGGCGGGTTTGTAGCGGCAGGATGGTGCGGCAGCGTGGACTGCGAGGACAAGGTGAAGAACGAGACAGGCGCAAAGATTACAAACATACCAAACAAACCAAAAAAGAAACAGGCACAATGCATACTCTGCGGCAAGAAGGCGAAGTACACTGCCAATTTCGCCAAATCATATTAGCCGTGCCGAATTGCTGTATTCAGAGACTCTCTCTCATCACCAATCAGAAATACCTCGTCTCATCACGAATAGTCCCGGCCAGATTTGAACTGGCGTAAACGGGTCCAAAGCCCGCTATCCTTGGCCACTAGATGACGGGACTGCATAAATATAGCGCCATACAATTTCATAAAATGTCTGCAAGGTCCTTTACCTTGCCGAAGCTGAGCGCTTCTTTGTAATCTATGCATATCGCTTCCATGCTGTAAACATTGAGCATTTTCCTGAAGATCGGCGTCTCCTTGATGTCGCTCATGTTGACTTCAACCCCTTCTGAGAAATAATTCATAGCAGGCAGAATGATTATCTCCCTGCCATCCTTGATCTTTCCATACAGGAAGCACTTAAGTTTTTCCTTTACTCCAAGGCTGTTGAATATGCCCACCGCAGGATGCAGATGCCCCATTACAAGCAGCTTCCCTTCTTTTGACTCAGGGAGTTCCTCCCCATGGAAAAACAGAAAATCTTTGAGCAGGAATTCCTGCCTGTATATTTTTATGTCAAAGGGCTTCTCAAACCTGTCTATGAAATTATCATGGTTGCCCTTGACAAGATGTATTTCTTCTACATCAAGGCCTTTCAGGAAATCCACAAGCTCACGGAACTCGTTGAATTCTTCCATGTGCACCTTTGAAAACTCATTCTTTATGTCACCATCTATTATTACCTTGCTTGCTCCTGTCTTCTCTATGCTTCTTCCAAGCATCTCCTTTATCCTCTTCAAATTCGTTTTCGGCAGGAAGATGCCCCTGTCTGCCATGACGCCTTCATATCCAAGGTGCAGGTCTGAGCAGACCACCGCATTTAGCTTTTTTATGAAAAGGATTGGCATTCCGCTGACTATGCTTACGCCCCTGCATATCTCCATTACTTAGACATCTCCTTTATCCTTGAAAGAACCTGCTTCCTGAGCTCCCTCAAATGCTTTCTCCTGTCGCTCATCATTATTACGTCTGCTTCCCCGAAAGTCAGCATCATATGAGAAAACGGCGAAGGCACATCGCTGCTTATTATCTTATACTCCATCGCGCCCGAAACAAGATCCTTGATTATGCCCTTTGTCCTTGGCAGGTCCATCAGGTCTTCGAATATCTCTCTGTAAGTTTCCTTGAGTATCGGAAAGTTGCTGTCCATCTCTTCTACAGCTTTGAGTATCGCCTGCGAATTTATATGCTGCCTGCGTACGCCTATTTTTATTCCTCTGTAGTTCCTCAGTATCATGAAGCTCCTTGCTGCGCAGTGCCTGAACCTTCTCTTCATCATCTCCGTCCTTCGTATGTTCTCCCTCAAGGTCTTGTAGAGGTCCGTTGTGCCGAGCTCCTGTATGACCGAATGCATCTCCTTATCACTTACCTTGACGTCTTTCGGCACCATTATCACAAAGCCGTTGTCTGTTATGTTCACCCCCACTTCCGTCTCGTGCCTGTCTGCTATGCTTATTCCAAAGAGCCTTGACAGTGCGTCATTTATCCTACGGCCATACAGAGAATGGAATATTATCAAATTCCTCTCCTCTTCCTCGTCTGTGCAGTGTTCTATCAGCATGAACTTGTCATTCGGCACATATCCTGCGTACAGCACCTGCTCCATGAAGTAGCTGAATATCGAGCTCTTCGCGTTCTCGTCAATCGGCATGCTGTCCAGCACCTGCCTGCTCTCCTTGTTGATAGCAAGCGTGTTCCTTGTCAGCTTCCCGACAAGTTTTGAATCCTTCTTTGCCGCCTTCCTCACCGCTTCTGTGAATTCCTTCCTGAAACGCCCTATGCTGGTCGCAAGCTCATACGTCAATGGCAGCTGTTCAGAATACCACGGCGGTATTGTAGGCACTTCGCCTGCAGCATCGCTGACATAGCACTTCATAACCCGCGCGTATTCGAACCTGTACGGCCTTCCTCCAAGGACGAACACATCGCCAGGTTTCAGCCTGCCGAGGAATTCCTCTTCTATGTTGCCTATATGCTTGTTGTCCTTCGTCACAACGTCTATCGCCACTTCATCTGGTATCGTTCCAAGGTTGAGATAGTATATCAGTTTCGTGAGCCTGCCCCTTCTTCCGAAAGCATGCTCCTTTTCTTCATACCATATCTTTGCATATACTCTGCGGCTCTCAAGGCCCACGTACATTCCCGACAGATACCGCAGGACCGCCATGAAATCGTCCTTCTCAAGTGTATGGTACGGATATGCCTGCCTCACCATAT
>DAIDAD010000034.1 GCA_027310795.1 Candidatus Micrarchaeaceae archaeon
ATATTAACACCGATTAAATATGCTTGTTGATGGTATGCCAGAAAAACTGATGCGGACAGAGAAATTCAGCATTAATAAGAATGCACTCAAAATTAAAAATGCTTACGTTTACGGGTCAAAGGTTCTTAAGCGCATTTCAATGGACCGAAGGAAGACATCTGACAAGCGCAGCAATGGGGCTGTGCTTGTGATAGGAGGAAGCTCGTCGTATCATGGCGCGCCTGCGCTTTCCGGTTTTGCAGCATATAATTCCTTGGCTGCGCTGCGCGCAGGAGCAGGATATGTAAAGGCAGTAGTGCCTTCAGCTGTGCTTGCACAGGTAAGGGGCCTTTCTGCAGACATAATAGTATCGCATGCAGGGAAAAACAGCATATTATGCAATGGCTTAGTCAAGAAGGAGATTTCAGCCGCAGATGCAATGGCCATCGGCATGGGCTTTGGCAGGAGCGCGGCAGCTGCCTCTGCCGCAAGGAAGATAATAAGCATAGCAATTGCGATGAATAAGAGGGTTGTGATTGATGCTGATGCGATACGCAGCATAAAGGTTTTCGCAGGCGCAAAAGCCCTGGGCAGCAACGTTGTTATAACTCCGAATGAGCATGAGTTCTCTTTCATTGCAGGGCCTGTGCCAAATGAAGTGAGCATGCGCGGAAGAATAAATGCCGCCGAAAAGCTCGCCCGTGCCTATTCCACAAACGTCGTACTCAAGGGACACGCTACCATAATAACAGATGGGGTTAAAACTACGGTGAATAAGGCGAAGAGTTCTGCGCTTGCAGTGATGGGCACAGGTGATGTCCTGTCAGGTATAATAGCAGGACTGGCTGTCAATACGGATAGTGTATATGACGCAGCTGTTGCAGGAGTCTATCTGCACAGCGCAGTGGGGGATATGCTATATAAGAGGATTGGTGCCCACATTATAGCTAGCGATGTTGCAAAAGGCATCCCTGCATTCTTTCAAAAGCATCGGGGTTAGAAAATATGGGGCTGAAGATAAGCAAATACATCTTCGACAACGTGCACGGGCATATAGGACTCACCGACGTTGAACTGAAGGTCATAGACAGCACGATATTCCAGAGGCTGCGCAGAATAAGGCAGACAGGATGCGTAGACTTCGTTTACCCCGGCGCAATACACACAAGGTTCTCGCATTCCATAGGCACGATGTTCCTGATGGGGAAATTCCTGTCCACTGCAAAGAAAGGAGGCGACTCATTGGCAGATGACGACGACGAGGTGCAGCGCATGCGGCTTGCCGCGCTGCTGCATGACATAGGCCATTATCCATTCTCGCACACCATAGAACAGGTTGCGGTAAATGAATTCGGTGCTATGAACCACGAAGCGCTTGGCGCGGGGTTCATAAAGAAATTCCTTAAGGAAAAACTGGATAATTACAGCACAGCTGACATCGCAGGGATAATTGAGAAGAAGGGGAAGAGCAGCCTGAAGGCGCTGCTCTCTTCAGCTTTTGACGTCGATAAATGCGACTATCTGTTGAGGGACTCGTATTACACTGGGGTGTCATATGGGGAGATAGAGGTCGACAGGCTTATCCAGACGATGTCCATAGAGGATGGGAGGATCATATTCGACAGGGATGAGACAGAGCTGGAGAGCTTCCTCCTCGGAAGATACCACATGTACAGAGCGATCTACCACCACAAGACGGTAGTCGGATTTGAGCAGATGCTGAAGCGCGCGTTCGGGATGCTTGTCAAGGAAGGCGAGGTAAGGAATCCAAAGGACATTGCAAGCGAGGACAATGAGATTGAGATATCAGGATATGATGATAATATGCTGAGCCAGAAGATGCATGAATATGCGTTAAATGGAAGAAACAAAGGGCTCAGGGATCTGGTGCAGGCGCTGATAAAGAGGGTGCCTGCGGCACTGGTTTACATGGAGCCCAGGCCTGCAGGCGATGCTGCCGGCAATGCGATTGAAAAGAGGATAGCGCGGATGGAAGCGGACAGCAAAGAACTCAACAAGTTTGCGGAGAAGTGCGGGGCTGACCCAATGTGGATATTCCCGATAAGCCTCAGGAAGCTCAGCCTCATAGACGAGAAATCAGATTTGTACATAAGGAAGGATAAGGAGATAAAAAGCCTTAAGAGCTCTGATTCCCTGATAATGCGGATGATAGGCAGCATGACGCTTTATGACACGCGTGTTTATGCAAAACAGGAATATGCGAAAAGGGCCAGGCAGGCTCTCATGCAAGGGAGATATTGATGGAGTGCACTTCAAAACATGCAAAGGCCGAGTTCTTTGAGATGCTGCGCTCTGCGATAGCAGCAGAGTTCCCAGATGCAAAGATAGATGACAGCGACATATATGGGTGCATGTCAGTCCCAAAATCGGAATTCGGCGACCTTAGCTCGAGCATATGCATAAGGATGGCGAAGCTGCGCGGGGTAAAGCCGTATGACGCAGCTGAATCAATAATCAAAAGATGCGCTCCATTGCTTGGAAAGGGCATGATAAAGGAACTGGCTAACGCCAACGGTTACATAAACGCGCTGTTTGACGAGAAGAAGTATGCTGCAGAGACCATAACTTCAGTTATGGAACTAAAAAGCAGCTATGGCAGCAGCGGCATAGGCAAGGGCGGCAGGGTGATGGTGGAATACCCGAGCGTGAATCCGAACAAGGCATGGCACATCGGGCACCTGCTGAACGCGCTCATAGGGGACAGCATGTCTAATATATTAGAGGCATGCGGCTATTCGGTGGAGCGCGAGAATTACATAGACGACTTAGGCATACAAATCGCGGAGAGCCTGTGGGGCTATCTCAACATAGGCGGGAAGCCTGACAAGAAGTTCGATACATGGCTTGGGGAGCAGTATGTCAAAGTAAACCAGATGATGGAGAAGCAGGAAGTTAAGGCGGAGATAGAGGCGCTGATGAAGAGCATGGAAATCAGCGGCTCTGAAGAATCTAAAAAAGCGAGGAAGCTTGCTGAGGAATGCGTGAGGGCGCAGTGCCAGACCGCAGCCGCATACGGAATCTACCAGGATGTGATGATGTGGGAGAGCGACATATTAAGGACAGGCATGCTCCAGAAGGCTATCGACATCGCAATTCAAAAGGGCGCGGCCATGAAAGCAGCAGACGGCAAGTATGCAGGCTGCATCGTCGTCGACCTTAAGAAACTGAAGGGCATGGCCAAGGATTTCGACAATCCGAATGAAGAGGCAAAGGTATTGATAAGGAGCAATGGGACTGCAACATACCTTGCGAAGGACCTTGCATTCCATATGTGGAAGTTAGGAATTCTTAAAGGGGATTTCAAGTATTCAGTATTCACGGAAAAGCAGGGAAACGGAAAGCCCCTTTACAGCACAGGCGAAAACGGAACGCAGATGGAATTCGGCGGAGCAGAGAGCGCAGTCAATGTAATAGGATCTGAACAGAGATACCAGCAGCTTATACTGAAAAGCATGTTTTCGCTTATGGGGATGGACGATGCCGCACATGGCCTTGTCCACATAGCATACGGCGAAGTGAGCCTTAAGGAAGGCGCCCTTAGCGGAAGGAGCGGTGGGTGGATGGGAAAGGAGCACACGTACACTGCAGATGCAATCCTCGATGAAGCAAGAAAAAGGGTCTCTGAAAAGGCAAAGGAGAGCAGGAAAAAGATAGATACAGAAGAGGTTGCGGCTGCGGTCTCAGTTGGCGCAGTGAGATTCGAGTTCCTTAAGACAAACCCTGAGAAAAGAGTGGTGTTTTCATGGGACGACGCGCTGAATTTCGAGGGAAACAGCGGGCCGTACTGCATGTACACATATGCAAGGGCATGCAGCATAATAGAAAGGTATGGGAAGGAGGTTGCTGTGCAGGGCATAGACTTCGGCAGCGTCGGCAGGAGCCAGGACTTCGCGCTCGTAAAAAGCATTTCAAGGGCGCAGGAAGTCATTGAGAAAGCAGCTTTGGAGCACAGGTCGGACATAATTGCAGATTATCTTATAGAACTGTCTTCTGAATTCAGCAAGTTTTATGAGAGCACGAAGGTGATAGGAAGCGGGAGCGCGGAGCCTTTCAGGATAGCGCTTGTTGCAGCAGCCGTGCAGGTGCTGAGGAACTTCATGAACAGCATTGGGATGAACCCTGTCCAGAAGATGTAAGCATAATAAGTCTTCTTTTCGTATTGGTTATCATGAAGCTGCAATCCGCAACGGAATATCTTGCAAGCTACGGTTGGACAGTGCTAATAATAGCGCTCGTGCTCATCGGCCTGTTCTACATAGGCGTGTTCTCAAACAAGCAGGTGACCAGCAACTGCATATTCCCCGGTGGTTCACTCGCATGCACCAATATCTACATAGCGGGCAACGGGCTGCTGACCGCTGACGTCCAACAGGGCGGCACTTATCCCATAAACGTAACAGCGATAGGGTGCAACACGAATTCCGCGCAGGCGGTCACAACAAACGACATAAATCCGCCAGGCAACACCGTATATATGATAGCGCACCAGATATACCAGTTCACGGCCCAGTGCTACAACGATTCGACAGCTTATTCGGGAAATCCAGGCGATGTATACACAGGATATTTTATCCTGCAGTATCTTGACACTTACACCGGACTTCCAACAACAGCTTACGCGCAGATACAGGTGAAGGTCACTTAGAATATCATGTTTGCTCGACTTCAGTCTCCCTGTCCTGGGCCTTGTCCCGGTTGAGCATGTATACGTTGCCTTCTCGCACCTCCTTCAGCATGTCATCGTGCGTTATTATGAAGACCTGGTCTATTATCCTTGGCAGAGTTTCACCGAATATGCCCACGAGCTTTGACACTGCCTGCTGGTCCAGATTGTGAGTTGGCTCGTCGAGTATCAGCCATTTTATGTTCGGCGCAAGTACGAGCGAAAACGCTATGCGCATGGCGAGGCACGCAGTGCTCCTCTCCCCGCCGCTCGCTATCGCTTCGACTTCCTCCCAGGAGGGCTTGCCCCTCATCAGCGTATTGACCTTCAGCGTGTAGTCGTCCTCGCTGGCTTCCAGCATTATGTCGCTGTAATCCCTGTATGGATAGAGTTCGGGCCAGATTCCGCTCATGACCCTGTTTATCGAGTCTATGAGCTGGCTCCTGAGCTGCGCCTGCGCCTCTCCCAGAGCGAGGCTGAACTTATCAAGATTGTCTGCCGTCTTCCTCTTTGTGGATATGTCCTCTTCCATTTTTTTTATTGAAAGAATCTGCGCTTCCCTTTCTTTTCTTTGTTTCTCCTTGTCGGCAGCGTACGCTTTGTTTGACTTCAGCTCTGATTCGGATCTGCTCAGCTCTGAGCTGAGCCTTACGACTTCTTTGTGGAGCTTGTCGATCACTTCCTCTGTTACCTGAATCTTGTTTGCGCCGGATTCCTTTTCAGATGCAAGCTTCGTTATTTCGTGCATCTCTTTCTTGTACCTTTCCCTGGTCTGCGCTGCTTCTTTTTCGGATTCCAGTTTCAATACCATGTCCTTTGCAGCAACTGCGTCCTTCTCAGCTGCTTCTGCCTCAGCCCTTAGTCTCTTGTTGTTTTCAGATTCAGCAGCAAGTGCAGACGATAATTCCTTTATTTCTTCAGGCGCATTGGCATAGACTTTTGCCTTTTCTTCGAGCTGCGACACCTTGGCAAGTTCCTTGCTGAACGAGTCCTGCTCCTTTCTGATGCTTGCAAGCAGTTTCTCCGATTCCGCAATCATTGACGAAAATGATCTTATCTTTTCCCTGCGCTCCCCGATCAGCTTGTTCCTGAGGCTTTCGTCGAGCGTCTTCTCGCATACCGGGCATTTCCCCAGGTGCTTCTCAAGCGCGATAAGGTTTTTCTCGCTCTCTGCCATTTCAGCAGAGTACCTGGCAAGGGCTGCGGATTCTTTGTCCATCGATTCCTTTAATCCGGCAAGCGCTTTTTCTGCGCGTTCTTTGTCGTGCGCTTTCAGTTCCTTTTCGCATTCTATCCGCTTTGCTTCCTTGTCGCGCGCTGCCTTAAGCTGCTCCTCTGCCCTAGCCGTTGAAGAGTTTGATGCCTTCTCCTTGTCAGAAGTTTCTTTGTGTCTCTTTGCCTTGTAATCATACTCTTTTTTTGCAGCGGAAAGCAGGCCGGCCACCTCGTCCAGTCCGCGGGTCCCTTTTCTGTCAATCTCTTTTACTTCTGAATTGAACGCATCTGCCCGACCCTTCAGCACTTTGGCTTCCTGCAGCATGCTGTTTTTTGAGTTTAGCGATCCTTTCTCATCTTTGAGCCTGCCCTCTTCCAAGGCAAGGCGCTTTGAGATTTCTGCAGCCTTATTCTCCAATGAGAGCACTGCTTCGCTGTGCTTCCTGGCTTCTGCTGCAAGCTCTTCATACTGCTC
>DAIDAD010000035.1 GCA_027310795.1 Candidatus Micrarchaeaceae archaeon
GCGTAATTATGCTGTCTTTAGCCCTCCGAAAAAGTCTTGCGGCTTTTGAGTTGTGACATCCAGTATATACTGCATCATGCAATTACTTATAGTTTCCTCCTGTGGAAGTTTCTTCCAGAATGCGGCAAAGGACAGCCGCCGCTGCTCCCGCACTAGACCTGCATGTTGAGCCTTGCCTCCTCGCTTATCATCTCAGGGCTCCACGCCGGCTCCCAGACAAGCTCTATGTTCACATTCCCTATTCCCTGTATCTTCTCAATCCTCAACTGGGCATCCGCAAGAATTACACTTGTGACTGGGCACATCGGGCTCGTCATTGTCATGCGTATCTCTACGTTGTTCGATGAATCTATCTTTATCCAGTGAAGCAAACCTAAATCTATTATGTTTATCCCTATCTCAGGGTCAACGCAGCCCCTGAGCGCTCCGACTATCTGTTCTGGCGTTATCTGTGCCATGCTGAAACATGGCAGGAAAAGGCTTTATTCCTTATGTTTTGCACAGCGAAGACGTGATCCATGCGCAGTTCGTTATGCTGCACGCGTTGTTCCCGAGGTCCTTGTTGCTTGAAGAGGAACCCTGCGCTGAGGCAGAGCACTCGAGACCTGCAGCGCTTCCATATGCTCTGCTGCTGCCTATGCTCGAGAACGTGGAGCTGAAGTTTATCGCATCCCTTGTGCCTGTCACGTTCGCACCTGAAATGCTGATTCCAGGACCGTTTCCTGTGCTTATGCCCGTGCCAGAGCTGCTTATGTTGACGGAAGAGACGGCGTCGTAAGAGGAACCGACGATCCTTATTCCATATCTGCTCGCATTGAATATGTTCACTCCTGTTACTTTGGAGTTGTTCGATCCTGTGAAGACTATCGCATTTGACGAGGTGGCTATCGTGCTATTGATTATATTTGTATAAGAAGCCGATGAGGTTATCGCATCGGTGAAGTTCTTCAGAATGCAGTTCTCTATCTCTATGTTGCTAGTGTTGAATATCTCTGCGAATGTGCCGCCGTTCGAAGCGTATATAGTGTGGCCCTGGCAGTTTATGATGGAACCCACGGTCTGCGTGGACTTGTTGCTGTTGAAGACGCTGAAGCAGGTAGTCCCATACGGGTAGAGCATGTCATGGGATATCACCAGCTTGTTCACCGTGTTTATCGCGAAGCACACCTGTTGTTGCGTCGTCTTCGGAAGCTCGACGAGCCAGGTGCACCCTGTCTTTGACAATCCGTAATTGACCCCATTCAGTTCCGCATATATTCCAGAAGTATCAGGGCTGCATGCAAAGTCGTTTCCATTTGAACTGCCCGTGTTGTTGTATACGTTGTTGTCCTTTGAACCTGAGAAAGAGAAGCCTGTGTTCCTGTTGCTAGACGCGGTGTTGTTTGCGAAATTGTTCATTGTCGAATCCATGAAAACAAACCCTGTGGCGTTTGTGGCAAGGCTTGAGGCCATGCTGTAGGTTATGGATGAGTTCCTGAGGCGCTGTGCGCTGAAACCGTAATTGGAGTAATTCGAAGCGCTGATGTTCACAAAATGCGACTTTGAGACGTTGTAGAGCTGCACAGCGGTACCGCCGGATGAGAACGCGGAGTTGCTGATGTTTATGCCGAAGGAGTTGGATGCACTGAACCCTTCGGTGAAGCCCTGCACCCTGCAGTTGCTGAGCGTTATGTTCGACACTCCGTCTGCAAGGAAACCTGTTCCAGAAGATCCTATGAGGCTGAGCAGATGTGAGTTGCAGTTGAGGTTGATATTGCTTGCATCGAACCTTATGCATGTGCTGCTTGGAAGCAGGTTCGTGTTAAGAGAGTAGTTGCCTGAAACAGTTATCGCAGTGCAGCTATTTATCGGCACTGCCACTAGAGGGGGAAGCACGCGCTTAGCGCAGTAAGGCTGCGCCCATTCGCAGTCTGACGTGCCGCATGCGATCTTCGAGGCTACAGAACCGGTCCTGTTGTATGCATTTGCGCTGCAGTAAAGATCGCCTGCGCTGTTGCCGAGGAAAGAGCCGTTGTAGAGCACAGCAGTAGAGCTGCCGTTGAAGTAGGCTCCGTACTTGTTGCGTGTCGCGTTCACGCCATATATGCCCAGAACGGTGTTGTTCAGGTATGTTCCGTATGTATTGTCTACATAGCTTGCTGTCGTGATATTCGTGAACGAGTCGTTCTGCAGGTATAATCCGTATACTCCTTTTGAGTAATTGTCATGGCTGAACTTCAGCACCGCGCTGTTGCCGAAATATGTGCCGTATGTGCTGTTCACGAAGTTGCAGTTCTCAACGCTGATATTGATTACGCCCTTGCCATAAACGCCGTAATGCGAATTGATGATGCTGTGGCCGTTGCAGTTCAGGTTCACGTTGACAGAAGAGACCGTTATGCATGCAAAAGCGGTCCTTGAGAGGTTCGCATAAGCGCCGAGGTTCAGGTCTGCACCCAGATTGTATGTGCCCGGTGCGTTGATGTTCCCGCATGTCACCACGTTTGTGGAGAGGTTGAATGATGAAGGGTCGAAGTCATAATTGGACTTTGAGCACGTTGCGAAGTTGCACTGCCTGTTGGCGCTGCATTTTGAATCTGAATAGGTGCTTGAACTGCGGTATGTGGCAGAACCGGCATTGCAGTAAAGGTCCACCTGGTTCCCGAGCATGTTGTCTCCATAGAACACATCGTTCATCGAGTATACGGCTGTGCCATAATACGCGTTGTATTCTATTATCGTGTTCACGACAGATGTGCTGTTGCTCATGTTGTCTATGAATACTGCGCCGAGCGGATCGGACGCCCCGAACACTATGTCGTTCGAGATCTCAGTGTAAGGGGAATCGTTGAGGTATATGTTCGACATCGTAGAATTGCCGGTCATGGAGCTGTTTATAATGGAATGTGCTGACCTTGAGAAGTATACCGCATATGAGAACCTTGATATGTTGAAGCCTTGTATGGACACGTTTGAAGCGTTCTGTACAAGTATCCCGTATGTGAACGGCGGCCTGTTCACGAACGGGCCATTGCCCGAAAGTTCTACGCTGCTGCCAACTAGACGGACATTGCTGCTCCTTATGTCTATGCACGGCCCGCTTGAGATCCTCGTGCGTATGTTCGAATGGATAGTGTAAGTGCCAGGCGATGTTATGTTCCCGCAGGAGCTGAGCTGCGTAGACTGCGGAACCGTTGTGTAAGTAGAGGTGCTCTGCTGCCCAGGGGCTTTGTATCCGAGCAGCAGGTATGCTACCGCTGCTATTATTATGATTATTACAACCGCTTTCCCGATTGTTGCTGTCCCATATTTCCTCTTTTTCGGCCGCTGGATGCCTGCTGCTATAGTATCACCGACTTTTTTTGCAGCCTCGGCTCCCGCTTCGGTATAAGTCGCTTCTACCATGTGCGATCTGTCAGGTTCTGGAGACGCCTCTCCTGTGCCCGTACCTGCTGCAGGCTGTTCTGTTCCAGGCTGTTGTCCTGTGCCTGTACCAGTTCCAGCTGCCGGTTGGCCCGTATCTGTTCCCTGCTGCCCGCTTCCAGTGCCCTGCTGATCCTTATTCTGCTGCGTGTTCCCCTGCTGGCTGCCAGGTTCATTTCCCGGTGTGTCTGCATTATCCTGTGCGCCTGTGCTCTGATCCCCAGCATCAGGGTTAAACGGGCTGTCTCCAACTTGTTCAATAGACATGCAACCAGTATATTCCTAAATCTTCAATATTTATTAATGTCTGCATATAAACTGCTTAAACACAGGCCCCTGTGCCCCGGTAGCTCAGTGGTAGAGCGCCTGTTTCGTAATGCAGCATCTGCGCGAAAACAGGAAGTCGGGGGTCCAAATCCCTCTCGGGGCTTATATTCATTTTGAGAATCTGATGTATATGCGCCTATACTGCACGAATACCGCTATAATCAGAATTGCAACTACTATCAGGTACGAGTAGAAGAAAGGAGAAACCGCTTTGGCGCTGATGCTGTCTGCTATTGAAAATGTCAAAAGGAGACCCATTAAGCCGAGTGCAGCGATGCCCAACGTATGCACTGTGAATATCATGCTGAATGCAGCGCTCCTGTTGTCCGAGCCCTTCCTTTCCTTTATGTGGTAGAATATTGAAGGAAGGTTCATTAGGTACGGGTAATCCTCAAACAGCGCATATCTATAGCGGATTACTAAAAGGAGCACTATTGAAATGCAGGTGAATATGAAAGGGATTATGAAAAGCGTGATCTTTCCACTGGTAAAGCCGAAATAATAAGCAGCAACAATCCATGCAAGCAGGTCAAACAGCAGTCCAATTGCTATAAGTATCTTGGCTATGCCTTCCAGCCCATATCGCTTAAGCGCTCTGACTGCCATGATAAAGATAGCAAGCCGGAATATTTATGCCTTGTGTTATGGCAAAATTGCTACCAACATGCACAAGGCATTCAGCATACTGGGCAGCGAAAAAGACATAGAGGATGCAACACACATATACGAGCTGTTCGGGACAAAGGTAGATAAGAAGCTAATGGCAAGCATTGCAAAAGAGCTAAGAATAGAAAAAGAGATGGTCAAGTATGGATTCGCATAAGAGAGACGTGGAAGAGAGGCTCAGGTTTGTCAAGCTCTGGGCCAACTATGTCAAGGCCAACCCTAACAAGAAATGGTCAGCGCAGCAGAACGTTCTGCTCAATTCCGTAATGAAATCAGCAGATCAGGACATACGCCTATATCTGAAAGTCAAGAAATCAGCAGCAAAATGATGCCTTTACCATGTTTTACGGAACGGCTAAGGCAGGTTCCCCATCAGCAACCTTTAAATACTTTATTCTAGCCAATTGATAAAATGTAAGGTGCGGATATGAGTAAGAATTTCAAATTGCAAAGCGCAATGGAATACCTCATGACGTATGGATGGGCTATACTCGTGATAGCAATAGTGCTCGTTGCACTGTTCGCTCTTGGAGTGTTCAACGGAGCCTCATTCCTGAGCACGTCATGCGTGGCCTCTTCAGGCTATATATGCTCCCAGCCGGCGGCAATACCGACGAACGGGGCGACGACAGTCACGATAACGCTTAACTTTGGGCAGAACACAGGTTCGACGACGTACAACGCGATAGTCGCGCTTGCGCCGCAGTCCTCACCGCTTAACAGCGCAGGCTATCCTTCAACGATAACCACGAACGCTGTAGGCACGCTGACTGCAGGAAGCATACAGCAGCTCACGTTCCTTGTGCCTGCAGCGCAGTTCACAAGCGCTAACGCGATAGGAAGCCAGTTCTCCGGTTATGTGTGGCTCAACTACAGCACAGCGAACGCAATAAGCCCTGCAAGCTCTGCCGTGAAGACTGCAACATTAATAGTAAAGGTAACCTGAACGGTTGCCTTTATTTTATTTTTTTTATTTTCTTCCTTTTCCTTTTCTTTTCAGACCCTTACTTCTTGTAAGTAATCTGGCCCAGTACCTCATTCAGTTCATTGGCGCTGAGCATGGGCTTCCTTGTCCTGTCAATGTCGTCTATCGCAATTCTAGGGCATGCAGTATTGACAAACGCGTCGAATTCCCTCATGTTGTCCAATGATTCGAAGTTTATCGTGTTCGATACGAGAATTCCTGCCTGCAGGCCTGCGGACTCCACCTTCTTCTTGAGGAGCTTTGCGAGGTTCATGTTGTACTGCCCGTTCTTCGTGCTCACCAATATCCCGTACTTCTTTGCGGACAATGAAACGGCTATCTTCCCGTTCTTCCTCTTCCTGTATATTTCTCTGTATTTGTCTATGAACTCGACCTTCCTTGTGAAGGGCTCGACCGCAAGGAACGGCTTTGTTGTGTTCAGCAGAGCCCCTAATGGATGGAACATCCCTCCGCCGAAGTATACGAAAGCATCTACTTCCTTGTCTATGCGCGCAGCGCTCCCTATGTCGCAGCCCAGTATCTGCCCATCCCTCTTTGCAAAGCCATACGGCTTTCCTATAATCACGTTCTTACCGTTCCTTGAATAAAAGTCCTTTACAGCGTCTAATTGATGTACGTGCTGTATCGTGGTGACAAGCCCTATCTTCTTGTAATCCTTCAGGCTTTCAAGTGATGACTCAAGTATTCCAAGGTCTGCATCAATCTCATAACTGATGTATTCTACGTTGAAATCTACTTTATGGAACTCTGCATGCCCGAAATGCACCAGTTTATCAGCTCCTATGTTCTTCGCTTCATCTATGGCAAGGTCGCAGGCTCCGAAAGTGGGCGAAGCAGATATGTAAACTTCATCGCCCTTCGACTCAGCCTCCTTGGCGTAAGCAAGGGCCTTCTCCTTGAGTCCTTCGGGGAATTGCAAAAGAACCTTCATGCTATCAAATCAATAATGCCGATATATAC
>DAIDAD010000036.1:0-4082 GCA_027310795.1 Candidatus Micrarchaeaceae archaeon
ATATGGGACATAGTGTAAACTACGCGAAAAAGGGTGAAGCTGGGAAAAAGGACATGATACTGGAGTTCAGCACAAGGCTGATAGAGGAGGCGATGCCCGAAGAGCCTGATTACTCCAAGGCGCTGAGGCTTTCTGAGGCGCTGGAAGAGCTCTATTCTGCACTTGAGACGTGCAGCATGGGGGAAAAGGCAGGGAAAAGCCTCACGTATGCGCTTGAGATACGCATATGCAAGGACACAGTATCGCACCAGCTGACCAGGGATGAGGATGCGGCAGACAGGCCGCATTCTACATTTCCCGTACAGGGCGCGGCAATGGCAGCAATGGCCATTGAAACATATAATAAGATTACCGCCTGCATATATTTTGTGCTTGCATGGCTGATACCGAGAAGCTGCCTGCGTGGATGGTCTGCGACGACGTTCTTACAAGGGTCAAGGACGAGCTGATATTAGAAGCGATAGACATACTCCATGAAGAGATAAACTCAAAGAGGCTCATAATAGAGGGATACAATCCCGTGATGATGGACAGGTCCGAAGAAATGGAACGGGACCTCTATCTGCTCAGGAACCTCACTGAAAGGGCCGAAGAGATAAGGAGCAATTACGGGCAGTACTTCACGGGCGAGAAGACCGCGGAATGGGCTGACCCTGAGCGGCTGGAGGAATTGAAGAAGTTCCTGATGAGCATAAGCGGCATAAGCTTCCTGATGGACATGTCAAAGATCTTTGAAAACTGGTCGTCTGACACCGGAAGATACTACAGGGAGAAGGATCCTTCATCGATAATAAGCAAGACGATGGGCAGCGGAACGGAAAGGGAGAAGGCTTTGGAGTACGTGCTCAAGTCCAAGAAATTCAAGGAGAACGAAGCCGTTACCGTACAGGAACTGGAGATGCTTGAAAAGGGATTGGCCATGTCGAGAAAAGCGTCTGCGAAGAGTGCATGAAATGCTGAGAATAGGATATCACATATCGACAGCTTTGAAGATGGACATGGCATTCGACAGGGCGATGCAGCTGGAATGCACGACCATGCAGATATTCCTCACGAATCCGAGGACATGGCTATCGAAGAAATTAGATGCAGAGGAAGCCGAGGCATTCACAGGGAAGCGCAAAGGCAGCGGCATAGACCCCGTGATAGCGCACATGCCTTACCTGCCTAATCTTTCATCTTCTGAAAAGGAGCTGCACAAGAAATCAGTGGCTTCATTAAAGACAAACATAAACCTTTCAGAGCAGCTCGGCATAGACTTCCTTGTGCTTCACATGGGATCCCACATGGGGCACGGGGAGCAGCAGGGTATTAGCAATATCGTAGCATCGATAAACGAGGTGCTGGATATCCCGAAGAACAGCATGCTTCTGCTTGAGAACAGCGCAGGCCAGAGGAACAGCGTCGGCTCGAAGATGGAGGAGCTCGCAGCGGTCTACGAAGCGATAGGCAGCAAGAAGATAGGATTCTGCCTCGACACATGCCACCTCTTCGCCGCAGGGTATGATATAAGGGACAAGGATGTGCTTGACAAGATGGACAAGGCCCTTGGCCTTAGCCTTGTAAAGGCGATACACCTGAACGATGCAAAACACGGGCTGGGCTCGGGGCTCGACCGGCACGCTAACATAGGATACGGAGAGATAAACAAAGGTTTCAGGACATTCCTGAACTACAAGTCCATAAAGGAAAAGGCGATGGTGCTCGAAACGCCCTATAATCAGAAACTGGAGCCTGGCGAGGAACTGTCCATAGTAAGGAAGATGCTCGCCTGAAGAAAAGGTGAACTCATGATATTCAAAAAACGAGAGCCCTACTTGGAAGTAGGCACGATAACAGCAAGGCTGGGCATGAAAAGATTTTATTTCGGGGACAGCAGATGGGAGTGGCTCCGGACAAAGAAGCGCTTCCTGTTCCGTCCTTATCTCAGCCTCAACCCGCATGTCTGCATGATAGGCACGAGCGGCAGCGGGAAGTCGAACGCATGCAAACTGCTTGTGAAGGCGCTGATCGCAAAAGGCGCAAAGGTCTCGATTCTGGACCCGCATGGCGAGTATTCCGAATTCGCATACGCCACAAACTTCTCAATATACGACGCATCAAGGAGCAGCATAAACGCATTCGAACTGGACGGCCTTTCGGAGAGGGAGAAGGCAGGAGAGCTGCTCTCGATGTTCAAGCGCACGTTCAAGATGGGAGACGTACAAGGATATACCCTTTACAAGTGCATACTGTACACGTACAAAGTGTGCAAAGATAACAACAGGGTTCCGAACATAAAGGGCCTTCTCTTCACGATAAAGGTCTTCATGAGGAATGCGGATCCAAAAGAGCTAAGCGTGCTGAGAAGCCTTGAGAACAGGCTTTCAATGCTCGACACCGAGGGGTTCTCAGGCTCCTGCCCCATTGAAAAGATCCTTTCGGAGAACAGCGTGATAGTCCTCTCTAACCTGCATATCCCTGAAGCGCAGTCGATATACATGGAAAGTTTCCTGAGGAAGATATACACGAAGATGCTCTCGATGAGGAAGAGCGGCTCCCCAAAGTTCTATGTTGTGATAGACGAGGCTGCAAAGATAAGAGGCAGCGACATACTCTCGAGGATAGCCGCAGAGGGCAGGAAGTACGGCTTTGGGATCATAGCCCTGTCGCAGAGGGCGAAGGAGATGGATTCAGGGCTGAGGTCGAATTCTGCGCTCTTCGCATCATTCTACCAGCGGGAGCCGGAGGAGCTGAACTACACCGCAAACTACATATCAGGAGGCAACGAAGGGTTCAGGTTCATGGAAGTCAAGAAGGCGCTGAGGAACCTGCAAAGGGGCAGCGCAGTGATACTGGAATCCTCAAGGAAAGAGCCCTTGATAGTGGGCTTCGATGCGGCAAGCGAATCAATAGAAGGTCCTGTATCTGCGATACTTTCCATGGGCCCAGATGCTGCGAGGCATGATGACCTCATGAGTAAAACGCTTGCCTTGGGCATAAAAGGGGATCATGCAGAGGAGTTTCTTGCAAGGGCTGTTGAAAAGGGACTTGTCGCGTCACACGCCCTTCAAGACTGCGGCGCGTATTCAGGGACATGGTACATGCGCTCTGTCAGGAATACGCCGGAGCATGACATATCATTAAGCATAATCTCGCGGAAGCTATCAGAATCTGGAATAAGGAACAGGATATACAATTCAACAAACGGCCCTGACATCATAGCGTGCGGCAACATAGCGATAGAATACGAGACAGGGTCGAAGAGCGTGGAATCTACAGCAGCAATGATAAAAAGAAGGACCATGTATGCAAAATGCATAATCATAGCGAGCAGCGCCAATTCGGGGCTTTATTCAAGCATCGCCCAGTCGTTCAGCATAAATGAATTCATGAAAATGAATGATGAAGAACTGCGCTCAGCATTAAGCGTTCAGCAGAACCCCCGCATGAAAACTATCAGTGCCTGAGCTCTGACTTTTCACGAACAGTATCCCTTGCGGCATTGACAATGCCGCTTTTTCCTATCCTTTTATAAAGCGCGTTCGCAAAACCCGGATAATCATTCCTGAATACTTCATTGATGCTCTTCTCGTAATCCATGCTGTTCGTCGCAAGCGCGATGCACGCCATCGCCCTCCCTATCTCCTGGGCCTTTTCAACCTTTGTAAGGTACTGGAAGACCTCGCCTGTCGCCTTCAGCAGCTCCGTCGGAAGATCCCTCTCGAACCTCTCCGGTCCCCTTAGCGCTGCCCTGCTGGCAGCTTCAACGAATCCATCTGCCTCTCTCACATCCGCCGACAGCGCATCAAGAAGCCTGCCTGCACGTATCCTGCCGTTGGACCAGCCTGCGATGTACCCAGCAGCATACAGCTCCGCGCCTGCTTCGTTGTAAGCAAGCTCTCTCAGGGACATTTTGTCCGCAACAATCCCTCCCCTGCGGCTTATCGCATGGTAGAATCCATGTGCTATCGTCTCCTTCATGCTGTCTGGATCTGCTCCGTCGCTGTTCACAAATATCGTGCGGCCTATGTTCAATCCCTGTATCATACGCTCCTCTTCGCTCAGTTCATCTTCTTTCGAGCTGTAGAACAGAATAGAAA
>DAIDAD010000036.1:4092-6176 GCA_027310795.1 Candidatus Micrarchaeaceae archaeon
AACATCCTTTGAAGAGCCAAAGCCAGAAATGCCGAGCCTCTTCGCATGCTCCGCATTCTCTTTCAGGATTTTTGCGGCTTCAAGCCCGAGCTTCCTCTCGGAATCCTCTCTTGGCCTGTAGACCCTGAGAAAGCCCATCTCACTCTCATGGTCTGCGAACATCACCTTGCGCCTGAGGCTGGCTTTTTCCCCTGCCTCGGACACGCTGGTATTTCCCTCTCTTCTTTCGACTACCTTCACTATTCTACCTTCTTCCATTCCCTCACCAATTCTATGTAATCAAAAAAATATAAAATACTTGCGCAGCATTACAGCCATGTGCCGACATGCACACAAAATTTATATATTTCGTGATGGCATAATATCACGACATTAATGGCGCAGACTCTCTCCAGGGCAAAAGGGCTCGCTGCATCAGCTGCAATAGCTGCTGCTGTTTTCTCAGGCAGCCTGCGCTCCGCTGATGTTCAGGAATGCAATTCAGATTCCGGCTACGCAGTAACCACGCAGGAAATGAAGACAGACAGGGTGATAGGAATATACGGGATGAATGACATAAACGCCGTCTCATTGCCTATTAAAGGCGATTTCTCGAACGACGTCACAAAGTACTTCGGTGCAGCGTCGCTGCAGATGAACGTATATGTTGAAGGGGTAAAAAAAGACGACAGCACCCAGATATACTGGGTCCAGGACGTCATCACATTTGTGTATTCAAAAGGCAGCGTGCTCCAGAACCTGCAGTCAGAGGTGTTCAAGTCAAATGGCAGCAACACTGCGGAGCTTGCAATGCAGTATGTCTCAGGCAAGGGTGCGCTCTCGGATCAGCCTGTAAGGCACAGGGACAGGGGATACACTTACATATACGCGACAGGCAATGTGCCGGCGCACATGCCCCAGTCCGGGCAACTTGAGATAAAGGAAAAGCTGGACAATGGTCAGATAGTAATCGACACGATGTACGTAAGCGGTTATGGAAAGATTGCTGAAAAGGGGCCTGAAACATTTGACAGAATAAGGCTGGGCGAGCAGAACGAATTCAGAGATGCTTACATATTCTCAAACAAGACCTTTGATGCAGAAATCGGCATCGGCGGCGGCTCTGAAAGCACCACGGCATATTTCGCAGACATGAATGCATACGTAAACATGTATCTGCACCTCTCAGGCAGATACGTTCCTGCTGCATTCGGAGGAAGCCAGGATGCCTCTTCCGGGGAATCAGCAGCAGATCTCTCATGCAGGTATTCCAACGGAATGGTTGAATTTTATGTTGATAAGGGGAAGAACAAGGACATTCTCAAAGAGGTAAAGAGGCTTGCGGCAGAAGACCTGAAAACCAGCAACTGAGTGCAGAATTCAGATTGTTCCTGATGCCCCGCCGCCTGTGCCGCTGCCGTTTCCTTCGTTATCATGTTCGGCACTGCTGCTGCCTCCAGCATCTACGCCGCTCTGCTCCTGGCCTGTTTCTGTTTCATTGCTCTTGTCGACAGTCGCATTATCATCTGCATGTTCATGTATGTGCGCTTCTTCGCCGCTTTTGCCTACCGCGCCTTCAATAACCTTTGACACATTGCCTACGCTTTCTTTGCTCTCAGGTTTCGGCTTTCTTCCTTTCTCCCAGCGCATTGCCGCAGCCACTATGCCAATAAGTATCACTATTCCGACTACTGCAGCTATCGAATATGTGTAATTACTGTTGCTTTGCTGCTGCACTGTTGTTGTGGCTACCGGCGCAGCTGTGGTAGTCGCAATGCTTGTTGCGGAAGTGGTGCTGGTCGATGTTGTTGTGAAGCTGGTAGCTGTGATTACCTGCGCTTTCTGGTAGACGCTAAGCTTTGCAGTATGCAGTATCGGTAGATATGATATGGAGACAAGCTCTACATAATAACCAGGGGCGAACATTATGCTCTGGTTCTCGTTTATCTGTAGCGCTATGCCATTAACCTGCACCCCTACAGAAGTGGGATTTATGTAGTTCAACGTTATAATTATGCTTCTGTTGCTGATGTTCAATGTCTCGCTGTCGTCTTGCGAGAAGTTGTTTATTATGTAGCCATTCGTGCCGTTTGCACTGAATGTAC
>DAIDAD010000037.1 GCA_027310795.1 Candidatus Micrarchaeaceae archaeon
CCCCTGTGGTATAGGACTGCCTCGTAGTCTCGTCAGAGATCTTTATTTTCCATGCGTCCCCGAAAGTGTTCGATATCTCTATCTTTACAGTGTCCCCAGGGCTAATCACCGGCCCAGGAATTGCAACAGTCCTGGCTGGAAGCTCCTCTGTCCATGACACGACCCTGTCATGGAGAACCATGACGCCTGCCTGTATCAGGCCGTTGTGCACATTTGCGCCTCCGCCTATGCCTGCCCACATGTCTACTCCCCTGCCCATTTACCCTAGGCACTATGAATGTGCCAGTAACGCCTTTGAATGCGCCTGGCACTGAAACTGCATCGTATCCTGCCCAGTTTACCGAGGTTGCCTGAAGCGCCTTCGCATTTATCGCGCTGAACATCTGCGCCTGCCTCTCATGCATCGCTTCTTTGTACTCATGTGCGCCGAATACGACTGCAGCGCCGATCAAAGTGCCTGCAAGAAGGTTGCCTATGTTCGTCCTCCTTGCAGCCCTCCTGAGCTCATCCTCGCGGTCCTTGTAATCCTGCCTTACCTTTTCGGTATTTTCAATGGACCTTTGCCTGTGCACGGACCTCTCTTTATAGTCGTTTTTTACCAATCAATCACACTGGATATTACTGAATAGATTGATGTTTTCTTCATATTTAAACATAATCCTTGTTTTAGACAGGGCACGAACCCTGTGGATAGAATATCATATCAGCTTTCTGCTGACCATTATGCTCTGCCCCTTCACAAGGGCTATGAAATTGGCTATGTTCAGTATCTTATCGCCTTTCGTATGCACTCCCAGGCTCTCGAGCATCATGGCGTCTGCAGGGCTTATGCCTTTGATCCTGAAGTCGTTCTTTCCCATGTGCCCTGCAGCGTCGAACATCCCTGCGACGTAGTTTTCCGACTTCGTGTCCTTTTTCTTGAATATCTTCGACTCGCTCTTTATGAGCAACTTGAGCTGCTTTGCTATCTGCGAATGGTAAAAGTATACGTGGTTGTGGTTGCCTTCAGGCTCTACAAGGATCTTCCTAGGGTCTATCTTGAAGTCCTTGAGCGCTATCTCCACAAAGCGCTCCTCCACCTCGCGTATGCCTGTCCTTATCCCTATCGCATTGTTCTCTTCATTCGTCTTTGAAAGAAGGCCAGCGACATAATATACTTCAGGGCCGAGTTTGATCTTCATGCAATTATCCTCTGTAGCTATATCCATATATCATTAAATCAATATATGGTTTTACTGGCTGAAAATACCCAGAATGCTGCATGGAAAGACTGCGGCGTACCCCATGCAAAACTTATTATACATTATCGTTCAAAGGATTTGGGGATAAGATGGCAGGAACAACGCTGCGCAGCCTTGTTTGTGCCTCGAGTGCTTCGTATTTTAACAGGGGTTAATATGCAAAACGATGGCAAAATCGCGACCGCACGGGCTCCCGGGGTCGTGAAGCTATTCGGAGAGCATGCAGTGGTGTATGGAAAGACAGCGCTCGCCATGGGCGTGGACAGGTATGCTACCGTCTCTGCAAGCGCATCAAACGGCTCCTCTCTGAAGGCGGAGCTCAGGGACTTCGACAAGAAGTTCGAGTTGAGCGAGAACGAGATATACAGGGCATATGGGAGATACTGCGGTTCGCATTATATCGCAGGCTTCGTCATTGACGCGATGCGCGATTATGAGATAGACAAACTCGCTGTGCCGTTTGCCGTCCTCGCCGGCAGGCTGTGCGAGATGGGAATAAGCATAAACAGGAAGGTATCAGTGGAATCAGGAATACCGCTGCAGAAAGGCTATGCGAGCTCAGCGGCGATATCTACGGCATTCGTGCTATCGATGCTAGGAAAGAATGCTGATTCAATCGAGCCTGCGGACATAATAGACATGGCGAGGGACGGGGACAGGATTCTGCATGAGAATAAGGGCGCAGGTCTCATAGACGTTTCAACATCTTATTATGGTTCATTTGTATCATTCAGCATGGGCACAGGCATAAAGCAGGAAAAGGTTGATTCAATCATAAGCGTCGTTGTCATAGACACAGGGCCAAAACTTCCTACATCTGTGACTGTCGGCGGAGTCTCAAAGAGGTACAAGGAAAACAGGGATGAGACGAGCAGGATACTGGACAAGATAGACGAATGCTCTAAGAATGGCATAGAGGCGCTCAAGGACAAAGACCTGAAGACATTGGGAATGCTGATGTATGAGAACCACAAGCTTCTAAAGCAGCTAGGGGTATCGAGCGAGAAGCTCGATTCAGCTGTGGAGCTTGCTATGAAGAACGGTGCATACGGTGCAAAGCTGAGCGGCGGCGGAGGTGGCGGGATAGCGATAGCTGTCGCAGAGGACCCTGAGGAGCTGAAGGACAAGCTCAGCGACGCGGGACTCAGCGTAGATATAGTGAAGACAGCAGCAAGGTCTGCCGAAGCCTTTTCATAGTTTTCGCGTCTAATCATATTGTGCATTTATGGAGAAGGTCTATACCACAATAGGAACACCGAACATAGCCTTTGTGAAGTACTGGGGCAGGCGAAACGATTCGAAGAACCTGCCTGCTAACTCGAGCATAAGCATGACCCTCGACGAGAAGCTCAATACAAGGACCAGCGTGCTGCTCTCAAAGAAGCTGAATGAGGACAGGTTCTTCCTTAACGGCAAACAGGAGAACCTTGAAGGAAAAAATGCCTCTGAAAAATCGAGACTGATAAAGGCCGCATTGGACAGCATGCGCTCTGCGGCTGATTCAAAGGAGCATGCGCTGATAGTTTCTGAGAACTCCTTCCCCACTTCAGCAGGGCTAGCATCGAGCGCATCAGGCGCAGCTGCCCTGATATACTGCCTCAACTCAGCATTGGACCTGAAGATGGATACAAAGCAGCAGTCGATAATCGCAAGGCAGATAAGCGGCAGTGCTTGCAGGTCAATATTCGGCGGGATAGTCAAATGGCAAAAAGGTTCGAGGAATGACGGCGCCGATTCATATGCGGAGCAGGTTGTAGCCCCAAAACACTGGCCAGAGCTGATAGACATAATAGCAGTAGTGGATTCGAAGAGCAAAAAGGTGAGCTCGAGCGAGGGGCACACTCTGACCCCTAGGACTAGCAGGCTCTACAGGCTGCGTCCGGAGATAGCGGAACTCTCTGTGGACATGGTGGAGAGCGCGGTCAAGAAGAAGGATTTCAAGATACTTGCAGAGGTGATAATACGCGACAGCAACAACATGCACGCAACGATGCTCGACACTTATCCTCCGATAATATACCTCAACGACGTCTCAAGTGATATAATATACAATGTGCACGAGATGAATGTCGCAAATGGCATTGTAGCCGCGTACACCTTCGACGCAGGGCCGAATGCGCACATAATAACGCTGAAGAAGAGCAGCAAGGAGATAATCAAGAGGATGAACGGGATAAAAGGGATAAAGGAATTCATAGTCTCGGGGCAGGGGGACGGCCCGAGGATGCTGCCTGATTCCGGTTCATTGATAGACATGAAGAGGATGGCACCCATGATAAGGGCGCAGAGGCGCTGACAGGAAAAGTATAAAAGCTTTTAAATCATTCTGTCTTAATATAATGCGTTTGCAGTTGGAATACGGCTACTGATCCCTGCATTTTTATATAACTTTAATTGATGCAATCATTCCCATTCATCGACGGTTGTTAGATGGCAAAAGAGACAAAGGAAAAGGCAAAGGAAGAGGCGAAGCCCAAGGTGCAGGGCAACATAGTCAGAATGGCGGGCAGGGACATAAACGGCGACAAGAAGATATCTGAAGCGCTGCGCGAGATAAAGGGCATAGGGCACACCATGGCGCATGCGATATCATTGCACCTTAAGAGCAGCGCGGGCCTGGACTACAACCTGCATATAGGAGAACTCACGGACGAGCAGATAGCTAAGGTCGACAGCGCGGTCAGGGACGCGACTAACTCAAGCATACCCTCATACTTATTCAACAGGCGCATGGAGATGCAGACGGGCAAGGACATGCACCTTGTAGGAACGGATTTGATTGTGAAGGAGAAGCAGGACATAGACAACGACATAAAACTGCAGACATGGCGCGGCATAAGGCACAGGACAGGCCAGAAAGTACGAGGGCAGAGGACTAGATCTACAGGAAGGACGGGCGCAACGATAGGCGTCATGAAGAAGGCTGCGAAGCAGCAGCTCGCAGCAGCGGCGACAGCCACGTCTGCGGCAGAGAAGAAGTGATTCTTAATGGGAGATTCCAAGCGCATACGAAGGAAGTTCGAAAAGCCTAAAACGATGTGGAACAAGGAAAGGATAGAAACGGAGCATGCGCTGAAGGAAAAATATGGTTTGAAGAATCTAAGGGAGCTGTGGAAGGCTACAACAGAGGTTAGCAGGATAAGGAGGAATGTGAGGAAGGTGCTTTCCGGAAACGCAACTGAGGAGCAGGGCCGTGATATAACGGCGAGGCTCGCAAGGTATGGAATAGTGAAGCAGGGTGCGACTCTCGACGACCTGCTGGGCGTCACATCAGAATCGATACTCGAGCGCAGGCTACAGTCCATTGCATGCAAGAAAGGGCTCGGAAGGACGATGAAGCAGTCGAGGCAGCTTATAACTCATGGTTTTATATCGGTGAACGGCAAGCAGGTGAAGTCACCGGGGTACATGGTCACCAATCCGGAGGAGCCGAAGGTCAGCTATTACCGTGCAATCAATCTTGACTTCAACAAGGATCAGCAGCAGATGCCTGCGCAGGCAAGTCCTGCACCAGCAGCCCGTGCGGCCCCCGCAGAGAACGCAGCAGCGCCTGAGAAAGCCGAAGCGAGTGCAAAAGGTTCATGATTATGCCTGGAAAAAAGAAGAAACCGGAACCAAAGGCGCAGAAGCAGCAGCAGGAGCAGCAGAAGAGCAAGAAGGAACTGCCCTCATTTGAAAACGCTGTGATAGAGGCGCAGCAGAAGTTCAAGCCTAAGGCGATAAGATGGGGAGTAGCCCACATATTCTCGTCAAAGAACAATACGATAATAACGCTTACAGACCTTTCAGGATCGGAGACGATGGCGGTAGGAAGCGGGGGAATGGTAGTAGATGCGGACCATGAAGAGGGTTCGCCATACGCTGCAATGCATGCGACTTACAAGGTTGCGGCTATAGCGATAGAAAAAGGAGTCACGCACATAAACATAAAGATAAGGGCGCCCGGTGGCCATAACTCAAAGATACCGGGGCCAGGCGCGCAGGCAGTTGTCAGGGCGCTTGCAAGATCGGGCTTTAAGATAGGAAGCATAGAGGACGTAACTCCTATACCGACAGACACAACAAAAAGGCCAGGCGGAAGAAGGGGAAGAAGGGTCTAGAACAGTGTTTTTTTTGGAATCCGAGGACATATTCCGTGCCAACGACATACGGGGTATATACCCTGACACGCTCAACGAGCGCGTTGCAGAAGATATGGGGCTCGCATTCGGCACCTTTCTCGGGAAGAACAAGGAGATAGCGCTGAGCATGGACATAAGGAAAAGCAGTCCAGTGCTCAAGAGGTACTTCCTGAAGGGCCTTGTGAAGGCAGGGATAAAAGTCAGGTACATAGGCACCGCGCCTACGCCTGTGCTGTATTTTGCTGTAGCGCATTACGGGCTTGACGGAGGCGCAGCTGTAAGCGCAAGCCACAACCCGAAGGAGTGGAACGGACTGAAGCTCTGCGGGCCGAAGGGTAGGACATACGGGATGGGTTTCGGCCTTGAGAAGATAAAGAAAATTTATACTGAAAAGAAATTCTCATACAGGGACGGCGGCAGCATGGCTGACTGGTCCAAGAAGCTCGCAGATGATTACCAGAAATTTGTCATCAAAAAAGCAGGAAAACTGCAAGGCAGGAAGCTGAAAATAGGCATCGACCCGGGAAACGGCATCGATTCTGTGTTTGCAGCAAGATTCCTTGCAAAGGCAGGGTTAAGTACAACTG
>DAIDAD010000038.1 GCA_027310795.1 Candidatus Micrarchaeaceae archaeon
TATTAATAGACAAGGTAAAATCATGCCTGCAGCGAAAGCCGAAAATGGCAGAGTTAGTCCTGAGAATAAGTCCAAGAACACGCTCTCATTTGAAAAGGCCGTAAAACCGCGCATAAAGAGGAGCAGGTATACTTATACTCCGCTGTTCTTCTACTGGTTCAAGGACCTTTTCAGGAAGCTGGCAAGCCACAGGAACTTCGGCGACGCTATAGCTATTGTATTCGCTTCCATCAGCATGTCCATAGCATTCCCTTTCTTTCCCATACCTGTGCTGGTTGCAATCCTCGTAATAACATTCATACTCGCGATGCTGCACCCGTTGGTAGGGCTCATGGCGCTGCTTGCTGAGACTTTTCCGATGATGGTATATCAGGCTCCGCTGCTCGCATGGTTCATGGCTATCTTTGTTGCAATTTCCTTATTCCTCGGGTACAAACATTACCGTACGATAACCCTAACATACGCTCTGATCATGCTCCCCTTCTCTTTCCTCGGCATGTTCCTCGAAGTGCCTGTATTCGTACTTGGGGTATTGACAGTAGGCCTCAAGCGCGGAGCCGCAATGGCGCTTATTGTAATCGCACTTGTCGCAGTGATTTCGGGAATGACAGGCATACAGAATACGGCGCCAATAGCATTCAACGCAAGCCTTGCCCATTCGCAACTCACAGGAGCCTATGCAAGCTACTACGTGCCTTCAAAAGCCATAACAAACATGACTGCGTTCCTGCCATCGCTCGTCTCTTCTTACGCGGTGCTGTTCAGCTTCAACGTCATATCAAACGACCTGCACGTCTTTTATGACTGGATCCCGCTACTAGCATCTGGAATGACACTCATACTGCTGCAGATGGCCGTATGGCTGATAACCATATTCATAATCGCGAATTACGTTTCGAAGAGCAGATCCTATTACAAAGGCGCAGAATCGAGCATATTCTCATTTGTGATACTTGTCTCGTTTGTCGTATTCTCTTACGCCTCGGGAATACAGGTCACTTCTTTAATCATAACAAGCTTCATAGCCACTCCTATAGTGCTGCTGTCCCTTGAATACAACAACATAAACATAGTCAAGGTGCTCGATGTAGTAAAGAAGGACTTCATAGAGAAGTTCGGCGAGGGATTTGAGGATTTGACGAGCGCAAGGGAGACGTTCGATGACGTTGCAAACTACGAAGAGACGAAGAAGGAGCTCAAGAGCGCTGTCCTTAATCCGATGGAGAAGCGGGACATAGCAGAGGCATACAGGATACAGCCCTCAAAGGGCATACTGTTCTTCGGACCGCCAGGAACAGGCAAGACCCTGATTATGCGCGCGCTTACAAACGAGATAAGGGCGAAATTCTATTACGTGAAGAGCTCAAACATTGAATCCCCGTTCCATGGCGAAGGCTCAAAGAAGATTACAGAGATATTCCAGAAGGTCAAGGACAACGCCCCTGCTGTGATATTCTTCGATGAGATAGACGCGATAGCTGGGAAGAGGGAGAACATGAGCGACACGATAAGCAATGAGCTCCTATCAACGATCCTTGTCGAGATGGATGGCTTCCAGAAATCAAAGGGCGTGGTAATTGTAGGCTCGACAAACGTGCCTCAATTAATAGACCCGAGCATAATGCGCCCCGGAAGGTTCGACAAGATAATATACATGCCCCTGCCAGATAAAAAAGGACGCGAGAAGATATTCAGGATGTACCTCAAGAAGCTGCCTGCGTCTGATGATATAGACTATGGAAAACTTGCAAACCTCACCGAGAGGTATTCGGGTGCAGACATAAAAGCGATATGCGAGGACACTGCAAGGGAGGTGTCTGAAGACGCAAGCACTGAGAACAAGATACTGTCAATAACGAACGACGATATCATATCGACAATAAAAGGCACGAAGCCATCAACATCGCTCAGGCAGATAAGCGCGTACGAGAAATTCAAATACGATTATGAAAGGAGGACGCATCCAGAAGAGCTTGAGAACGAGGCGGGGGCTACAAAAGTGGAGGACGTGATAGGCCTTGACGATGCGAAGAAGGCGCTCTACGAGGCTGTGCAGGTGCCCCTGCAGAAGCCTGAATTGATTTCAAAGTATAAGGTCAAGGACATACGTGGAATTCTGCTCTTCGGGCCCCCTGGCTGCGGCAAGACGATGCTAATGAGGGCCGTGGCTGGTCAGATAAGCGACGTCAAGATGATAGTGCTTTCAGGCGCAGATCTTACAGAAGGCGGATATGAGCAGTATCTTGCAAAGGTCAAGGAGGCATTCGACAGGGCCAGGGAGAACGCACCTTCGATAATCTTCATAGATGAGATAGATGCGATAACTCCGAACAGGAAGACAGCATCAGAGTTCTCGAGCCAGGTCATAAGTCAGTTCTTGCAAGAGATGGATGGCATAAAATCATCGAAGGGCATAGTGATTGTCGGGGCTACAAACTTACCTGAGAGGATAGATCCGGCGCTACTCAGAGGAGGCAGGTTCGAGAAGCTGATATTCATCCCGCCGCCAGACAAGAAAACCAGAGTAGTGCTGTTCAAGAAGAACCTCGAGGAAGTGCCTTCAGGCAATAATCTGGACTTCGACAAGCTGGCAGGCGTGACAAAAGGATACACGCCTGCAGACATAGCAAACCTGTGCAACATAGCAAAGACAAACGCGATGGAAAAAGAGATAAATGAATCCAAGGAGTATTCAATAACAATGGAAGACCTTGAAGCTGCAATGTCCAAGGTCAGGCCGTCTGCGTCTGACGACGTACTTGGCAGGTATGCGGGCTTCCTGTTCAAGCATGGTGGCAACTGATGTCCCTCATACTTCCGTTAATGGTAATAATTCCAGTGCTCTTCATAGTGCCGCTGCTGGCACTGGATAAGAGGCACTCTGCAAAGCTCACAATCCTTTCATCCGTAATAATAATGCTGCTCACTGTCCTCGCAGTTTACATGTCAAAGACTTCCGGCTATGGCTCGGTGTCCTTCTCCGCATTGTACATAACACAGCTGAGCTTATCATTCGACCTCGCGCTGAATAACCTCACTACGATACTCCTGGTAATGACTGCGGTGCTTTTTGTTGCAGTGTCAATTGTAGGGTATTATTTCATAAGGGAGAAGGAGAAGCTCTATGGGACCATACTGCTCGTCTCCGAAATGTCGTCGCTCGGGATCTTCCTTTCTGGGAATTTCTTCCTTTTCTACGTCTTTTGGGAGATAACCGAGGTAATGATGTTCTTCATCATTTTCATATACGGAGGCTACAACAAGCGCTATGCGTCTATAAAGTTCATAATATACTCCATAACGTCAAGCCTACTTCTATTAATTGCGATAATGATCCTGTACTCTTCGGTTCCGGCGCACACATTCAACATATCATATCTCATCAGCAACGGCGCATCGATACCTTTTGCTACGCAGTTTGCGGTGATGCTACTGATGCTCGTGTCATTCATGATAAAAATGCCAGTGTTCCCGTTCCATAGCTGGCTCCCTGACGCCCATACCGAAGCGCCAACTACGGGAAGCATGCTCCTTGCGGGCATACTCCTGAAGTTCGGCGGATACGGACTGATACTCATGTTCCTCATACTGCCCATAGCCTCGACATATGCGGTTTACATGGCGGCGATATTCGCTTTCTCAGCGATATACTCTGCAGTTGTGTCCATGAAGCAGAGCAACATGAAAAGATTGATAGCATATACGAGCATAACCGACATGGGAATAATAGGCGTCGGAATAGCTGCAAGCAGCACAATAGGATTTTCAGGCGCAGCGTACGCTATGATGAGCCATGCGCTCGCGATATCTATACTGTTCCTGATCGCAGGGACGATGGACGAGGTGTATGGAACGCTTGAGATAAAGAAGATAACAGGCGTCATGCAGCGGTACCCCGGCATAGCATACCTCTTCATAGCAGGCGCATTTGCGACGGTCGGCATACCTCTCACTGCAGGGTTCATAGGCGACATACTGATATTCATAGGCTCATTCAGCGCGTTCGGCGTTCTTGGAATAATCCCTGTTGCAGGAATACTCATAATAGCCGCAGCGCTTCTCTGGCTTATAGAAAGGTCGTTCCTCAAGTCAAGCGAAGGGCCGAGGGTCTACAGGGACATAGATGAAAGAGTCGCAGCCGGTGCAGTCATCCTTCTTACAGCCCTTGTGATTTTGGGAATCTTCCCATCGATACTGCTAAACTTTGCATCAATAATCTAATCATACTCCTGCAAACGCGAGCAGGTAATAAAGGGCGACCAGCGCAACCGCTACTGAGAAATTGTCGTCAAGCTTCAGCGCAAGGCTCTCCACGGCTGCGCCTACAAGCGCAAACAGCAGGGAAAAAGGGCCGACAAGAGGGTACCCAAGTACCGCAACAATTGCAAAATAAGAGACGGATCCGTAAAGCGATTTTTTCCTGTTCCATGGCAGCCTGAAGCTCTTCCAGTACGTACCCACAAATGTCGCAACAGGGTCTGCGAAATAAATCGCTGCAAGGGCCAGTAGGAAGAAGCTTTTGTCAAGGAAAACATAACTCAGCAATGTTCCTATCCCAAGCCATATCGCTCCATAACCTACATATCCCTTATGCTTCTCTATCTTGTAAAGTGACATGCTGAGCCTGTTGCTCCTCCACAATTCCGCATAGAAAACGACGAGTATGCCTATTATGAATATGTAGTCGGCTGCATATCCTGCAAAGTTATAGCTCAATCCAAAGAACAGCAGGAAAAGGATAATTCCTCCGAAGAGATGCACGAAATCCCTGCGCAGCTCTATTCCGGCATTCGAAACCTTCCTCTGCGAGCCAATCTCTGAAAGCAGTTCGCTTGATACGCCAAGAGCCATTGCGAGCGAGAGCGCAACAGGACCATTCTGGTAGAAGACAAGAAGGTATACCAATCCGAGGACTGCTGCGGGCATATGCACGCCCCTCAATTCCTTTGAGAGTATGAGGTTGAAGAGCACAATGCCAAAGAGCACGCTTACAACTGCTGCAAGTCCGAATCCATAGACAAACGATACCAGCGCCCCGATAATCAAGGCGGCGCCTAACAGATATAAACGCGAAAGCCTTGCCTTCATGGCTTTCATGGCGAAGAGGAGCAGTGTAAGCACGTATATTACAAAGCCCAAAAGCCCGAGGAAGGAATCAATGGCCACCAGATTATCATAACGCATAGATTACCCATGCTGCTATTATGAATCCTGCTACAATTATAAAAGGGAGCACATGCTTTGCGGTCCTTCCCACATCTACCGCCATCTTCAGTATGTTTTCAAAAGAGTGCTCGCCCCAGGTGTAGAAGCCATCCATGCTTATCCTTCCGTAAGCTGCATCTACATATTCGGAATTCGCTATTGCATCGGAGACAAGCTTGTGCAAATGCGGGTAGATTTCGCTCTCCTTAGTATGCCTGCCAAGGGAATTGCTCGCGGAGAGCGTTATGGTGTTTACTGAATGCGTGTCAGTGGTGCATACGTCTGTATCAATGCCGAAAGTACTTTTCACATATGATATGACATTCTTCCTGAACCCCGGCAGCATGTTGTTCGCATCGAAATAAATTATGCACAGCCTTCTCTTCCCAAAGCTAAAAACCCCTGCGCTTGTGTAACCGGTGCCAAGGTCCTTTCGATTCAGCACAAGTTTCAGCCTGGCGCACGAAGAGCCGAATGCCATGCGCGCCCTCGGTCCACGCCTATAAGACGCTGCTTTTATCGCATTATAATATGAAAGTTCGTAC
>DAIDAD010000039.1 GCA_027310795.1 Candidatus Micrarchaeaceae archaeon
AAGTTATGTTGTCCCAAGGTACGCTTTACTTAAGACTTTTATGAAGATTAGGGTTGGCTCCGCTGTCAAAGAAAGCAAAGGTGCTGTTTATTTTGGCAGGGAGAAGTTGGGCAGGGTTTTGGTTTTTAAGTCAGGCTCTAAAGTAGAAGTAGGCCTTAATCATGATATAAAATACACAGGAGGTTATTCCAAGGATGGAAATACTGTTTTTCTTGACAGGCGCTTTCCAAAATCGCATGTTTTCGGGAAAGTAAGGATAAGTTTTGTTGCTTCGATTGCAAAACACCATGAAATAGTGGAGAAATGGATGATTGACGATGGTTTTTCATATGAGCATTCGCACAGGATAGCAACAGGCGTGGAACGGGCATATGTCGAGAGCATGGGGGTTGATTGGAAATCGTATGACAGGCTGTGTAAAAAGGAGGTGAAGAGGATACTCTGCATGCCCCTGCATAAAAGCCCAAGATCATTGGACCTTGCGCCTTACCATGATAATAAAGAGGCCTTGTCTGAGATAAGAAAAACCTATTCCTGAGAAAGTATCTCTGTCAGGAGAACCGGAAGCTGGGTAACGTCGTCTCCATCGGTGAAATGCCCCCTGTTCTCTTCCAATATAAGATTTGCGCCTAGTTTTTCAGCAAAATATTTTGCGTTGTCTGTCGATACAAGCGGGTCCGTGTCCGAATATATCACGGTGAAGCCTTTTGCATGGGCCCTCGCCTTGTCCCAGTCTATCTGCGTCTCTACCCACTGCCTCGCCGTCTCTTTTGATTCCTCCTTTATTTTGGTAAGCTCCGTCCATGGAGCAACAAGGATGACTTTTCCTACGGAAGTGCCGTCGGGGAGCTGCGCAAGGTATCTCACTATCGCCTGGCAGCCTACGCTGTGGCCTATTAAATATGTGTCCGTATCAGGGGCAGCGATAAGGCTGAGCAAGAAGCTCGTCCACTCCGTTATGGTAGGCGCGTCCGTGTTTGGCATGTCGGGAGAAACCGCGGCTATGCCGTTTGCCTCTAATTCTTCTTTGAGCCATGGGACCCAGTCGCTAGTGGAATCGCCGCCCCATCTGTGTATTATGTAGGCCCTTTTCATCGTTTCACCCCATGTCCTCTTCGTTCTCCCATGTCTGCGTTACTGATTTTCTGCGCCTTGGCCTGTATATGTATTCGTGCCCCCAGGGATCCTTCATCTTGAGTTTGTAAGGCCTTGCCTTAGTGTATTTTGAAAGCGCAAATTCGTCCTTCGTAGGCTCTATGTCAAGCATAGGACCCTGCTTCGGCTGGTATTTGGGCTCTTTAGGAACCTTGACTATGGTTATGCATGAGACCGGGCATTCCGTAGGGCAGATCATGCAGCCGGTGCATTTTGACACCTGTATCGGGTATTCTGTCATGTATTCCGTTTCCATATCGTCCTTGTTTGTGCTTTCGACCCGAGCGTGCCTCGGCCTTGTAAAGTCAAGCGCGTTTACTGGGCAGGAATCTCCGCAAATGCCGCATTGTATGCAGGTGTTGTCGTCAAATGTGAATTTGAAAGACATCCTATCACTTCTTCTGCTCCAGCGGCGCTTCAGTTTCCTTTACAACAGGGTTTGCCTTGGGCTCTATCCTTCTGTTGAATATGCCGCCTTCAAACGAGTAGATTATTGCAACTAGTCCGCAGATTCCAAGTATTATTATCGATACGTAGAAAGAGTATATTGAAAGTGCTGGATTGTTGACTGAATTGAAGTATTGGTAGGAAAAGCCCCATATGTTGCTGGTGCTTGCAGAAACTGTAGGTGGCAGTTTGGCGAGCTGCACAGCGCTCTCTGTTACAAGTATGACGCCTGTCAGGTAGAGTAATGAGCCTATTATTACAAGGATTGAGACTATGCTGTTATAGAAAGCGTTATCTTCGGTGTCGACAACCAGCATGAGCACAAGGGCTATTGCAAACAGGTCTATTGCGAGCGGCGCGAAAGGCACAGCTATCGGGAAGTCCTGATATATGCCTGGCCAGAGGAGCATGACGCCTAGGAACACTACAAGGAATATGCTTGCATCCCTGAGCAAGACGTACAGCAGCCACCATATATCTGCGGCAAGCCTCAGCGTAAACTTCCTAAGTATCCTTATGAAGTACTTTCTTGCTATCTGCACTGACAGCGCCAGCACAGTGAGCATCGTCAATAGCACCACTATTGTGTTTTCAGTGTACGTAGCGCCAGCAGTCACATAGTTGCTGACCACAGCCGCTTGTAGAAGGAGGTCTATCAATTAATTACCAATAATGATTATTTGTTAAGGCTTTTATTATTATCATTTATCATTGGCTTGTTTTGTATAATGGATGCAAAAGGAGTTGTAGCGATGGTCAATCCCATTTCAGCAGTTTGTACTCCTTTGCATCATCCACGCTGCGTATGGGAAGCCTGCCGAGTATGACTTTGGTTATCTGTGCATGGTCGATCTTCAGGCCCTGGTTCTTGAATGCTTCCTTGTGGTATTTTATGTTGTGCTCGTATGCCGCTTCTTCCGAGTCATATGCGCTTAGCGTGAAGAAGTCCCTGCTGCCGATGAGTGCAGAGCATATGAGGAACCTGCTTATGAGCGGGTTCTTGTCATCGTACATGAATGCCTTCCTTGCATTGGCCGAGCTGCTCTCGTACCCTTTTGAAGGCGAGTATTTTGAGAAGAATGCTGTGAGCGAAACCCCTTTCGGCGGATCCAGCGTTATGGTGAATCTTTTTATATACCCTGTCTTCATCAGGTTTTCAAACGTGTACGCTATGGTGGAGGCGTTTGTATTCAGCTTTTTTGCCATTTCATTGAACTGCACCCTTCCGTTTTCATTCAGGAGCACGAGCATCTCCCTGTATCGGTCCTTGAAGTTAAGCTTACCTATCACCTCTTCCCTCACAGGATAGAAGCCCAGCTGGGAATGGACTATCTCCGAAGTGTTCCATGATACGCCGTATTCCGAAAGGAGTATCTGCATGTCTTTGTCCCAGTGCGCGTACTCTTTGCCTGCGAAGCTGTTTGCAGATATTATCAGGTCGAAATCCCCTTTTGCAAGCGCTGCAAACTGCGGAACGTGCGATTTCCTCAGGATAGAAAGAAGCTTGTCCTCATCTGGCTTTTTTGCGAACTTTACCATTATGATGTGGGGATTGGTAAGCCCTATGGCTTTTTCATCGAATTCTATAGTATAGCGGAGGTTCAGCTCCTTTTCGAGCCTTTCCATCTTTGTCTTGATTGTCCTTCTTGATACGCCAACATACTCCGACAGGTCTGAAATCGACATACGGCTGTCTGATGAAAGGGCATTGAGTATCTTCCTTGCGATTATACTGTATTTCTCATTGAAGGCGCTCTTCACCTCGTATTCTGCCATGCTACATAACAAGCAGTTAAGATTAATAAATGTAGCAAAAACACGAAATAAAGCCGTATTTTTTCATTATTATCCTATGTTTATAACCTTTGAATTCGAGAGAAGAAGCGATGTGTGAATGAAATCGATTAACATAGCATATGCATATCTTGCAGGCGCATTGCTACTTGGTGCGCTGATGCCTGTAATGCTGGGAATAGCAGCAGGGACAGTCAACATTTATGCGTTCCTGTTCTTGACTTATTTGATAGCAATACCGCCGTCGATTGCGTTTCTTTTATTGTCAAAAAGGAAGAAGTTCTTTGTAAGCTACCTGAAGAATGGCAGGGACTTCCTTACAATAGCACTGATTGGATTGCTTAATTACGCGTTCCTTGAATATGGTCTTCTGTACGCAGAAAAATATATCTCTGCGTCTCTTGCAACTGTAATTTACAGGACTTATCCGCTGCTCATGCTGCTCTTTCTTCCTTTCATATTAAGAGAAAGGATAAGCAGGCATCAGTTGGCTGCTTTGCTGATTGCATTCGCAGGTCTGTACATAGCGGTAAGCTATGGGAGCAGCCAGTTCTTGGACGGATACGGCATTCTTCCCATAGCAGCCGTGGTGATAGTAGCGCTTGCAAACGCAGTTGCAACGGTCCTTGTAAAACGGTACACGTATGATATGCAGAGCTCTGTGCTTATATTCAACCTAGCTAATCTTCTGTTCTTCGGAGCACTTTTCTTCATAGAGGGAGGAGCTTTCGGGGCATTCGGAACAGGCACGATAATTGCTGCGGTTTATGTCGGCCTGTTCTACAATGTAATTACAGGGTTCCTGTACTACAGGTCCTTGAGGGCGCTGAAGACTACGCTTGTGACCAACATATACTTCATCTCTCCGTTCCTTACATTCCTTGCTGCAGGGATTATACTCGGGGAGCCTGTTGAGGCGTATTACATCATAGTGGCGCTGATGGTTGCAGTCGGGATTATAATACAGAGATTTGATAAAAAAGGCGGGACATATGCGCAGCGCAAGAAGCCGTTGCTGGGAGGGTTTGCGATTTATGATGTTACGCCGGCATACTCAAACACTGAGAATGAGACGGTACATAATTATGTCAAAGGCAGCGGCAGGGCGCTTGCTGTTAAGGTGCCTGCCTTGCATGCCTCAAAGGTGGGCAAGTTCCTGCTTGACAACAGGGAAGAGGCTGCGCAATATGGCGCGATGATGTATTCTGACGCAGATTACCAGTTTCATGGAGCAGGTGAGATGGAGCATGTGCGAAGTATAGTAGGAGCAGGGGATGGGGACTCTGTCATCATCTGCGCAGGAAAGCCTGAGCACGGCGAACTGTTTCTGGGCAGGACAGGACCTGAAATATACGGCTTTGGGAAGAGTGTGGATTTAGGAAGCGGCTAGCGCACCTTTGTTCTCGCAATCTCTGTTTCAGATATTCTTAAATTGACGCTTGCTGCAAACCTCTGCGCGGAGATCTGCCTTAACAGATTCGTTGCTGCAAGCAGAGTCTTATCTGTGGAGAATATAGTGACATCCCGTATGCCTGATTTTACAACAAGGCTTAAATCAGGTATTATGTTGTCGCGGCCTATGTATTGTATGAAATATGCATTGTTGACGTCTGCACCTATCCTCTCGGAAAGGGAGGAATAGTTTGAATGGGATTTGTCCACGGTGTCTATGATTATTGCTGCTTTCTTTTCTCCGTCGGGGTGCGGCGCATGCGAAACGTCTACAAGCTTCGCTGAGAGAGCCGTATGGGCATCTCCGCTGCTTGCAGCTGGAAACATTTTTTCAAGGGCGCGCAGTTGCGTGTTTTTGTTCTCTTCACATATCCTGCCGTGAGAATGCTCGGAATACTTTTCAGCAGCGGTTGATATCTCAGGATAATCGGCTTTCGCGCCGTCCTTCACCCTTGCTATCTCCTTCATTGCTGCGCAGTCGTTATGCACGAACACCGACACACTCCGTATGTCGTATGCAGATGCAATTTCAGCAATTGACTTGCTTAAATTGTCCACGTCTGCGCCTCCATTTCTGAGAACTATAGCCATTGCTTCAGACGCCTGGGCTTTTTGTTCGACAAGCTGGTTAAGCCTTCTGTCCATACACGCTATTATTATATCAGCTTTTTCTTTCATGCTAAAACCTATTGCAACGCATTTTGTCTAAACATAAAGGTTTCTTTTGGCTGGTCTCCGCCCGTGTTTTTAACAAGAATAT